>CALXIU010000111.1 GCA_944388415.1 uncultured Ruthenibacterium sp.
CAATGATGAGACAGCCACCCAAGCGGCCGGACGGCGCGGACTTTCTGCGCGCGAAGCGGTACTTCACCTGCGTCTACGAGGACGCGCAGATCCTGATCGCGGACAAGCCCGCGGGCGTTCTGGCACAGGACGAGTCGGGGCGCGAATGCGACACGCTCCTGAACCGCGCGAAGCGGTATCTGCACGAAAAGGGCGAGGCGTGCGCGCCTGGGTATCCGAAGCTGTGCCACCGTCTGGACGCCGGCACCTCCGGCCTCCTGATGCTGGCAAAGACGTCGGAGGCCGAGGCGGTAGCGCTGGCGTTGATCCGCGACCGTGCCGTGCGCAAGGAGTATCTCTGCGTCACGTGCGGCGTTCCCTCCCCTGCCGCCGCGACGCTGCGCGGCTATCTTTTGAAGGACAGCGCGCGCGGGTTCGTGCGCGTGGTCGGCGCGCCGAAGCCGGGCGCGAAGGAGATCGTGACAAAATACGAGACACTGTGCGCCTCCGGACGGCTCGCGCTCGTGCGGGTGGAGCTCGTCACGGGACGCACGCATCAGATCCGCGCGCACCTCGCCTCCATCCGCTGCCCGATCGTCGGCGACGACAAATACGGAGAGCGCGCGGTCAACCGCGCGCTCCGATGCAAATATCCCCTGCTCTGTTCGTGGTCTCTCACCTTCCCCGCACTGGCGGACGGGCCGCTCGCGCCGCTGTCCGGGCGGCAGTTCTTCGCGCGGGAGCCGTGGTTCGCGCCGCAGCTCAGGGACGGCTCTCTCTGCTGGGAGTGATCGCCCCGTTCACAGCCGCCGCCAGCTCCTCATAGCTGTAGAGGCTGTTGAACACCTCTAAAATCGCCTTCTTGGAGAGGCGCGGCGGAAGGCCGAGCCTCGTCAGCAGCGCCCGGCGGCGCTCCGCGCTGTCCGGTGTTCCCGAGATGCCAAGCTCGTACAGATCGGCGTATGTGAGTTCCCTTCCCTGCCTTCTCGGGCGCATCGTCGCGCCCGCCGTCTCGAGCGCGCGCAAGATCTCCCGCGCGGGAACGCCCTCGACGCCGAGCAGGCCCTCCTTCGACGGCGACGCCTTGCGCCGCTCCTTGCCCGCGATGGCGGGGACGTAGGCGTTTTGCACCGGGAGGCCCTGCGCCAGCTTGTTGAGGTAGGCGCGGATGCGAAAGCCCGCCGCGTCGGAATCCGTCAGGATGATCAGGCCGCGCTGCGCCCCGAGGCGGCGGATGAGCGCCTTTGTCTCGTCCCGCGTGAAGACGGCGAAGCCGCCCACCGGAAGGATGAGCGCGTCGACGAGATCGGCCAGCTTCGCGGCGTCGTATTTTCCCTCGACAAGGATGACCTGTTCGATCCTCGGCTTCTCTGTCATTTGCGCGTCACCTCGGCCAGCTCGCACAGGGCGGTCTGCAAGAGCACCTCGCCTGAGACGGGCGAACTTTTCAATTTTTCATCCAATTCCATCAGCACGTCGAGCGCGGCGCACAGCTGCGCGTGCGAGTACCCGGCAGCGGTCTCCGACGCGCGCTTGAGACGAAAGTCCTTGCCCTTGTATTCAAATTCCTTGAATACGGCGGCATAGGGCTTTTTTCGTTTTGCGCCCGCCTTGACGCGCGCCATGTCGACGAACGAGCCGGACAGCGCGGCGGCGATGGCGATGGGCTCGTTTTGCAGGTCGAACAGCTTTTGCAGCTTTGCGAGGGCGCGGCCCGTGCGGCGGCCCGTCACGTCGCGCACCATCTCGAACACGTCCGCCTCGATGCTCTGCGCGCTCATGTCCGCGATCAGCTGCTGCGAGATCTCGCCGTATCCGCTCGCGGCGGCCAGCTTTGCGACCTCGTTTTCGAGCAGGAAATAGTCCGTCTTGCAGCGGTCGACGAGCGCGGCCGCGCCGGTGGGCGACAGCGACGCGCCGAGTCGCTGCGCGCAGCTCTGCGCGAAACGCTTTGCGTCGACGGGCTGCGGCTTGATAAATTCTCCAACAAGGCCCGTGTCCTCGCACGCCGTGATGAGCTGCTTCGCCTTTTTGGCGAGCTTCGCCTTGTCGTCGCGGAAGACGCTCGTCAGCACGAGCACGGAGTTCTCAAGGCTGCGGCACAGATCGCACAGTGCTTTGACGTCCGCGTCCAGCATCGCGGCCGGGTCGACGAGCGAAAGGTACACGATGCGCTTCGTGCCGAACATCGAGATCGTGCCCATCGCGGCGACAGCCTCGCCGACGTCCGGCACGGGGCCGTCGAGCTGCGTGAACTCGGCGTTGCCGTCCGATTGCAGCAGCTTGATCGTCTTTTCCGCATAGCGGCGGACGAGGTATTCCTCGGTGGAAAAGTAATAGAAGACCTCCTGCGTGAGGGGCTTTTCCAGAATCTTGATGATGTTTGCCTCGCGATAGATCATCGTTCCATCACTCCTGTCAAAATCGCAGACTTTCCCGGCCGGACGAGGAGTTTGGGATCTCCCGTCCCGACGTACCAGCGCACGCCGTCATCCCCCGCCCAGTCGACATCCGGGCTGAGAAGCAGCACCGTCCCGGCGTCAAGATTGGCGGGCTCCGGCGTCCCGGCGATGAAGTAATCCGCGTGCGGCAGCAGCGCGAAATCCACCGTGCCGCTTCCGACGCACACGACGCAGCCGCCGACGTCCATCACCGCATAAGTACCGCTCTTCTGGGTGTCCGCAACGATCATTATATCACGGATCGGCTCCTCCGCCAACTTCTTTGCTACGCCCACGCACCGCTGCGCGCCGAGCGCCTCCTGCAAGTCTTGAATGTCGGCGGAACGAACATCCTCCCGCAGATAGACGGCGAGCACGACGTCGGGCGAGCCGTTTTCCTCGAGCCACTGTGCCACGCGGTCCACACGCGTCAGGGTGCTGCGGTAAAGCACCACCGCCTCGCCGCGGTACGTCAACACGATCGCGGGCGTCGTGCCGGTCCCGGCGACGGACAGCGTGACAACGTCCGCTCCGAGCGCGTACTGCGCGCCATACACGGATGCGAGCAGCAGCGCCGTGCACAGAAGGTTCACGGGCAGGCGGATCTTCCACCGCATCCCGGCGGAAAAGAGCAGCACCGCCGCGAGCAGCGGCAGTGTCTGCAACACGCCGGTGAACCGGAAGTAACCGCCCGGCAGCGAGGCGGCTGTCGCGGCCGTCGCAATGAGGACGCGGATGCCGAGGCCGCACACGAAGGCGGCGGCTTCCGCAAGAAACGCGAGCGGCCCGAGCTGACACACGAGCAGCGTGACAAGCCCCGCGAGCACGATGCCGCCTGTGAACGGGACGGCAACGAGATTCGCGGGGATCGACCACAGCGAGACTCCCGAACCGATGGAGGCGAGCACCGGAAGCGTGGCAAGGCACGTCGCCGCCGGGACAGCCACACGGAACGCAAGGCTGCGCGCGGCCAGCGCGACGCGGGAGCGCGTGCGCTTTTGCAGCTTGTCACGGAGGGTGCAGCGCCGCTCGGCAGAGCCGACGAGCAGCACAGCCGACGCCGCGCTGTACGAGAGCAGTAAGCCCGCGTCGACCGCGGCGTACGGGTTGACGACGCACAGGAGCATCGCGGAGAGCGCCATGGACGTGAAGCCGTCGCTTCTGCGGCGGAACAGGCGCCCCGCGCACAGCATCAGCGCGGCGCACCCCGCGCGCACGACGCTGGGCGTAAAGCCGACAAGGCACATGTAGCCGAGCGCCGCCACGGCCGCACCGGCGGCGGCAAAGCGCCGCGAGCGCAGAAGGATCGCCAGCGCGCCGTAGACCGCGCTGACGACCATGCTCAGGTGCAATCCGGAGACAACGAGCACATGCGAGAGGCCCGCGCGGCGAAAGGACTCCTGAATGTCAACCGGCAGCCAGCTCCGGTCGCCGAGCGTCATAGCGACGGCGACCTCCGACACGTCGCTGTCGGAGAGCTGGAGGCGGAGGTCCCACGCGAGGCTGTCGCGCAAACGCAGCACGTCGAAGAGCGGCGATGTGCTCTCGCCGACGCGCTCGCACGCGGACGGCTTCCCCGCCTCGAGGAACACGCCGTCCGCGTAGCGAGAGAAGCGGTACTGGTCGAGCGCGACGATTTCCGGCTCCACCGTCATGCGGATGATGTCGCCCTCCCACAGCGCGGGCGCCGGCTCGACGCGGATGCGAAGTCCGCCGGGCACCTTTGTGCCGCCGATCGTATCCATGCGGATGACGGCGTACTCCGTCCCGTACGACGTTGCCTCCGTCTCCATCACCACACCGGTGACCGTCGTCTCGCCGCCCGCGTACGCCACGACGGGCGCGACGACGAAGCGCTGATAGCAGAGCAGCGTCAGCAGACCGAGGGCGCAGGCGGGCACAGCGATGCGCACCCGCGCCGGAATGCGGCGGATCAGCGCGGCCAGAAGCGCGGACAAAACCAAAAAGGCCGCAGCAGCCCCCAGAAGCTGCTGCGGCAGATAGATGCCCAGGAAGATCGCGGCAAAGTACGCCGCGCCGAACAGGGCGAGCGGGCGCTTCATCGCCTTATTTGGGGAACAGCGGCAGCGGCTCGAGGAAGACGATGTCGCCGCGGTCGGCGGCCTCGCCCTCGGCGAGCACCGCGGCCTTCGCGACCACCGTGCCCGTGCTCTTTGCCGCCAGCGTCTCCAGCGCGTGCAGGCTGCCGCCCGTACTGATGACATCGTCGACGATGAGGACGCGCTTGCCGTTCATCATCTCAAGGTCTTTTTTGTCGATGACGAGGCGCTGCACGGCGTCCGTCGTGATCGAGCGGTCCTCGACGATGACAGGCTCCTCCATATAGAGCTTCGGGCCCTTGCGCGCGGGGATATACGGCTTGCCGCTCTGGCGGCTCATCTCATACGCGAGGGGGATGCCCTTGGCCTCGGCCGTGAGGATGACGTCGAACTCCGGGACCTTCTTCAGAAGCGCCTCGGCGCAGGCGATCGTGATCTCCACGTCGCCGAACATGATGAAGGCCGCGATGTCGAGCTTGTCGTTGATGGGGCACAGCGGGAGGTCCCGCGTGACGCCCGCAACGGTGAGAGTAAATGTCTGACGCATTGCTTTTGCTCCTTTCCGAAATCAGCCCGGAGGCCAAGCGAGGCTGCGCTTGCCGAGCACGTGGAAGTGCAGGTGCTGCACGCTCTGCCCGCCGTCCTTGCCGCAGTTTGTCACGACGCGGTAGCCGTTTTCAAGGCCAAGCTCCTTCGCGAGCTTCGCGATGACCTCGAACACATGCGCCACGACGGCGCTGTTGTCCGGTGTGATGTCATCCGGCGAGGCGATGTGCTGCCGGGGGATCACCAGCACGTGCACGGGGGCCTGCGGGTCGACGTCGTAAAATGCGACGACCGTGTCGTCCTCATACACCTTCTTCGACGGGATCTCGCCCGCCGCGATGCTGCAAAACAGACAATCCATTGTTTTCGCCTCCTTCTGTCAAGCGTTCCACTGACGGCACTCAGCCGTTGAGCGATTCCTGAACGATGCCGGGCACGGCCGCGAGCGCGTCGTCGATCTTCGACGCGTCCTTGATGCCGGCCATGGCGAAGTCGGGCTTGCCGCCGCCGTTGCCGCCCGCGACCGCGGCGATCTGCCGCGCGAGCTTGCCGGCCGCGAGGCCGCGCGCCTGCGCCTCCTTGCCGACCGCGACGGCCAGCGTCGTCTTGCCATTGTCCTCGCCGATGATGGCGGTGACGGACGAGGGCGCGGAGTCGCGCGCCTTGTCGCACATCTTGCGCAGCGCGTCGGACGCGGTGCCGGAGAGGAACATCGTGAAGATCTTCACGCCCTCGATCTCCTTCGCGTTCTGGAACAGGCCGTCCGCCTTCATCGCGGTCTCGCGCGCCTTCGCGGCGTCGAGCTCCTTCTGGACGCTCTTGAGTTCCGCGGCGACGGCGGCCGCCTTCGCGGGCAGGTCGTGCACGTTGGACGCCTTGAGCGCGATGGCCGTCTGCACGATGGCGTCGGTTTTCTCGTCCAGCAGCTTCAGCACGCCATAGCCGGTCGTGCCCTCGATGCGGCGGATGCCGGCCGCGACAGACGACTCAGACAGGATCTTGAAGCAGCCGAGCTGCGCGGTGTTCGACACATGCGTGCCGCCGCAGAACTCGACCGACCAGCCGTTGACGTCGACAACGCGGACGATGTCGCCGTACTTCTCTCCGAACAGGGCCATCGCGCCGAGCTCCTTCGCCTCGCGCAGCGGCATCGTGCGAACGGTGACGGGCAGGGCCTCGAAGATCTTCTCATTGACGATGTGCTCCACCGCCGCGAGTTCCTGCGGGGTGACGGCGCTGAAATGCGTAAAGTCGAAGCGCACGCGCTCGTCGTCCTCATACG
>CALXIU010000112.1 GCA_944388415.1 uncultured Ruthenibacterium sp.
TGGGCACTATCTGATCTTCTTCCCCTCCTATGCCTATCTGCGTCAGGCAGAGGCGCATCTGACGGATCACTTTGCGGACATGCCGCTGCTCGTCCAGAAGAGCGGCATGACGGAGGACGAGCGCGACGCGTTCCTGGCGCAGTTCGCGGGCGCGCCGGACGAGACACTGGCCGCGCTGTGCGTGCTGGGCGGCGTGTTCTCCGAGGGCATCGACCTCGCGGGCGAACAGCTGATCGGGAGCGTGATCGTCGGCGTCGGCCTGCCGCAGATCGGCCCGGAGCTGGACGCGCTGCGCAATTACTACGACGGCACGTGCGGCGCGGGATTTGAATACGCGTATCAGTTCCCCGGCATGAACAAGGTCCTGCAGGCGGCGGGGCGCGTCATCCGCACGGAGAGCGACCGCGGCGTCGTGGTGCTGATCGACGACCGCTACCGCCGCGCGGACTACCGCGCGCTGATGCCGCCGCACTGGTCGCACGCGCGCAGCGTGCGCGGCACGAATGAGCTGCGCGCGGCGCTTGACGCGTTCTGGGCGGAAAAATAACAGCTGCCGGTCCCCAAAAACGGGACCGGCAGCCTTGTTTTATGTTTTCACCGCGCGGCGGCGCAGGATGGTGTACGGCGGCAACCCGTGCTCACAAGGGACTGAAAAGAGCATCTGCGCGTGGGGCGTCGAGCCGATCTCCTCGCCCTCGGCATTGCGGATCCACCCGGGCGTGAACGCGACGGCGTCGCCGTGCGGCGGCAGCGCCTCGAGCGTCTCGCCGAGCGTGAACTTCCCGCGCTGCTCGCAGTAGAGCACGCCGTTCTCCGCCTCGTTGACGATGCCGACGACCTCCCACTCGCGGATGTAGCCGCCGCGGCGCGTGTTCTGCACGGCGTCCTCGCTGCCGAAGTAAAATCCCGGCGAGTAGCTGCGGTGCGACGTGCGCGTCAGCTCCTCGAGCACCGGTTCGGGGCAGACGAAGTGCTCCGGGTCGTCGCGCAGCGCGTCGAGCGCGCGACGGTAGGCCGACGTGACGGACGCGACGTAATAGAACGTCTTGGCGCGCCCTTCGATCTTGAAGCTGGTGACGCCCGCCGCGGCGATGAGGTCGAGGAACGGCGCGGTGCACAGATCGTTCGCGTTGAGGATGTAGCTGCCGCCCTCCTCCTCGGCGACGTCGAAGCAGCGCGCCATGCGCACAGGAGCTTCGTCCGCCGCGGAGCTCGGCTCCATGCGCCACGGCCAGCGGCACGGCTGCGTGCACTCGCCCCGGTTCGCGTCGCGCCCCGCGAGGTAATTCGACAGAAGGCACCGCCCGGAGAACGACATGCACATCGCGCCATGGACGAACGCCTCGAGCTCGAGCTGCGGCGGCGTGTTGTCGCGGATCTCGGCGATCTCGCGCAGCGTCAGCTCGCGCGCCAGCACGACGCGCGACGCGCCGAGTTCATACGCGGCCGTCGCGGCGGCGTAGTTCGCGATGCCCGTCTGCGTCGACATGTGCACCGGGATCTCCGGGGCGTACCGCTTGACGAGCGACAGAACGCCGAGGTCGGTGACAATGAACGCATCAATACCCGTGTCCTTCACACTGGCGAGATAATCCGGCAGGCGGGCGATCTCGTCGTTGCGCGGGACGGTGTTGAGCGTCAGATATACCTTTTTGCCGCGCGCATGCGCGAACAGCGCGCCGTCCGCCAGCTGCTGCGGCGTGAAATTTTTCGGCGCGGAGCGCATCCCGAAGCTCTCGCCGCCCACGTAGACGGCGTCCGCGCCGAACAGGACGGCAAATTTCAGGCGCTCAAGATCGCCCGCGGGGCTGAGCAGTTCCAGTGGCTGCAAGTTCATTCCATCCTTTCAAAACGGCCGCGCCGCTCTCGTCTGAGCGGCGCGGCCCTGTTCATTTTAACCCGGATATGTCCCGTTCGCCTTCAGCGCGTCGACCTGCGCCTGATGCGCGCTGGCCGTCTGGTTGAAGTAGTAGTTGCCATTGATGTCCGTGACGAAGAAGTAATATCCGTTGCCGTAGTACTCGCTCTCGGAATACCGCAGCGTGTTTGTGATCGCGTCAAGGCCGGGGTTCGAGATCGGCCCGGCGGGCAGGCCCTCGGTGTTGTAGGTGTCGTACGCGTCGATGATCTCCTGCGGGATGTTGTTCCAGTCGCCGTAATACCACGCGATGGTGTTGTAGATGTAGTTGTTGTCGTTCTCGTTCTGGATGTAGCTCGAGCAGTTGCTCTGCAGGATCCGCACGGGCGAATCGTCCGCGAGGCGGTTCATAAAGATGGCCGCGACGTCCGCCTGATGCTCGACGCCGCCCGCCTCCTCCTGCACGATGGAGGCAAGCGTCATGAACTCGGTGAGCGTGAAGCCCATCTCGTCAATTTTCGCGTACATCTCGTCCGTCATCTTGGAATCGAACTCGCCGTACAGCTTGCCCACCATATTGTGCACGCTGTCGTCCTTGAAGAACTGGTATGTGTCGGGGAAGAGATATCCCTCGCACGCCATAAACTGGTTCTCGTTCTCGTCGCGGCGATTCCAGAATCCATACTCGCTGAAGTCGTCGTTGTTGGCGACCTCGAGGAACTCCTCGGCGGTGCACAGCCCCGCCTCCTCCATGCGGTTCGCAAACTCGACGGCCGGAATGCCCTCGGGGAACGTGACGGTCACAATGTCGTCGCGCTCCTTGTTCGGCTCCTGAAGTACTTCGATGATCTCGTCATAGCTCATGTCGGAACGGAACGTGAACTCGCCGTATTGCAGCGTGCCGTCCTGCTCTGTCTGGCGGACGTACAGGCGGAAAACCATTGCGTTCCGGATGATGCCGTTCGACTCGAGCTGGTTTCCGATGGTCGACGTGCCGGAACCGCGCTCGACGATGAAGGTGGACTCCGTCACCTCATCGCCGCGTTTTCCGCCGATCTCCGACTGGACCCAGTTCCACGCGAACAGGCCCGCCGCTGCCACGATGGCAGCGAGGAGCAGCAGCACAACAAGGCAGCCGATGCAGCCGCGATGCTTCTTCGGCGCTTCGCCCTCGTCTTCGTCTTCCTCATCGTCGACCGGCGCGGCCTTCGCCATCCGGCGGTCGGTCTTCGTCGCGGGGCGGTCGCCTCCGGGGGCTGCTTTGGTCTCTTTCTTTGCAGGGCCGGAGAGCGCGCGGACCTCATCGTCATACACCTCGCGCACAGCGGGCGGCAGTTTCGAGAGTCGCGCGGTGAGCTCGCGCACTTTATTGGCATACGGCTCACGCTCCTGCGGCGTCATTTGCGCAAGCCTGACATAGACCTGCGCGAGTTTTTTCGCATAGCTGCGCTCCGCTTCGCTGACAGCGTGCGGAGAGTTGTCTTGATCCTGCATGGGTAGACCTCCGTTCATATTTCACTCTTGTGCAAAAAATGCGTTGACTCGTGCGAGAATCTCTGTGTGGATCTCATCGATGGAGCGCATCGCACCGTCCCGGCAGCAGGAGATAACGTCCCAGCCGTTTTGTCCGGCGCAGTACAGTGCGGCGGCGCGGCTGTGCTCCAGATAGCCGGGCGCCTTCTCGTGGATGTCCTTCTTCTCCTCGTCGCCGTGATACCGGTTCGCCAGCAGCGACTGGGACACCGCAACGTCCACGTCGAGGTACAAAACAAGATCCGGCGCCGGAATGGCGACTTTGTTGTACTCGAAATCGAACAGCCAAGCGAGGAAGGCGTCCCACTCCTCGCGCGGCAGCTTGGAGCACTGGTGCACGGCGTTCGACGTCGTATAACGATCGGCGATGATGACGCCGCCGCTCTGGTAAAATCCACCCCACAGCGTGCGGAAGCTGGCGTACCGGTCGACAGTATAAAAGGTAGAGGCTGCGTAGGGATTCACGTCCTCCGGCCTCTCGCCGAACTCCCCGGCGAGGTACAGTTTCACGAGGGCGGACGAATCATTCTCATAGCGCGGGAATGTGACTTGCATCACGCTGCGGCCCGCGCAGCGCAGCGCCTCCGCGAGCAGCTTTGCCTGCGTGGCCTTGCCGCTGCCGTCCAGTCCCTCGACAACGATCAGCGTTCCCATCTCACTCTCCCCGCTTCAGCGCCGCGTATGTTTCGCGCATCTCCGCTGCGCGGCCGCAGCTCATCGCGCCCTCGGGGCACGGCCCGGACACGCATGGCGGACCGCTCTTCGCAAAGAGGCTCGGCGCGACCTCGCACACCTGGCGCAGCATCTCGTCTGCGAGCGCGCGGATCTCCCACTGGGCGCGCCGGCAGCAGCGATGGCGGAAGAAGTTATTGAGGCTGCGCGCGTTCATCGTGACGATCATCTTCGTTGTGCAGGCGTTCGGCAGAACAAAGCGCGCGTCTTCGAGCGCCTGCTTTCCCGCGCGGCGCAGCGCGGCCTTCTCCTCGACGCCCTGCGCGATCAGACGCTCGGCGTGCTTTTTCTTCAAAACCTCTGTCAGTTGATTGTACTGCCGCGCCTGCTCGCGCATCGCTTCGTCAAACGCCGCAGCGGACTCTTCATCCTGGCCGATCTCCGGCGGGAGCACATACTCAAATTCGTGCAGGTTGACATAGCGCTGGCTCTGTACGCTGTACGAGGCGATGCGGTGCCGCGTGATCTGCGCGAGCAGCGAGCGCGACACGCCCTCAATGGCAAACGTAAACGACGCGTGCTCCGTCGGACTCTCATGCCCCATGCTCGCGAGCTTTTCCACAAAGGCGCGGCTTGCCTCCGGCGTCAGGCCGTCGAGCAGATCGTCCACGCGGGCGTTCGAATAGCACAGTTTTGCCGCCGCAGCCACGACCTTTTCGGGCTCCGGCGTGTGTGCGATCAGTTTGACTTTCATCATGTTCCCTCCCCGTCGAGTTTTTTCAGCGGCGCATAGTTGGCCATCGTCTTTTTGACACCCGCGCGCTCGAACCGGATCTCAACGATGGTGTCGCCCGCGACAGGCGTGACCTTCATCACCTTGCCACGCCCGAACACCTTGTGCTCGACGAGGTCGCCCGGCTGATACTTCACGCCGTCCGCCTTCTTCAAAGGTACGGCGGCCGAGCCCTTCTGAATGGGCGGGAACATCCGGGACGAGGCGGCGGGGTTTGGCGCGGGCGCGCGGTTGTACTCGCGATCGAGATACGGCCTGCGCGCGGCAGGCTGCGCGCTGTGACCGCGGAAGGCGTCGTCCATACCGCCGCGCGGGGCGGCGTACGGGGACCGGCGCTGCGGCTGCAGTAGCGGACTGATTTCTTCCTCAAGCAGCGAGGCGTCGATCTCCTTCAAAAAGCGCGAGGGCTCGTTGCGCTGCGTGCGGCCGAACATCATACGGGCCGCGGCGCTGGAGAGATACAGCTCCTTGCGGGCGCGCGTGATTCCGACATAGCACAGACGGCGTTCTTCCTCAAGATCCTCGTTTGAATACTTGCAGCGCTCGCCCGGGAACACGCCCTCCTCGAGGCCGACCAGAAAGACATAATCAAACTCCAGACCTTTCGCGGAGTGCATCGTCATCATCACAACAACGTCGGCCTCCGTGTCATAACTGTCGACGTCGCTGATGAGTGCTACCTCTTCAAGGAACCCTTCCAGAGTGGCCTCAGGGCCGCGCTGGTCGGCATACGTCTTGATGCTGGAGATGAGCTGGCCGATGTTCTCGATGCGCGTCTGACCCTCCTCGCCCTGCGCTTCGAGCATCGCGCGGTAGCCCGTCCACTCGTAGACGTCGGCGGCGAACACGTCGAGCGGTTTCGTGTCGCACGACTCGCACAGACGGTCGTACAGCATGGAAAAACCATAGAGCGAGTTCATCGCGCGGCTGAGCACAGGATACTCGTGCGCTGAGCGCACAACGTCCAGCATCGGCACGCCGAGACCGGCCGCGATCTGCGCGATGTTTTCCACCGTGGATGCGCCGATCTTGCGCGCCGGTTCGTTGATGATACGGCGCAGACGGAGATCGTCGCTGCGGTTCGCGACGATGCTCAGGTAGGCGATCATGTCGCGGATCTCCTTGCGGTCATAGAAGCGCTGGCCGCCGAGGATGCGGTACGGAATGCCCGCGCGGGCAAAATACGTCTCGAGCGGGCCGGACTGCGCGTTCATGCGGTACAAGATCGCGTGACTGCGCAGCTTCTCGCCCTTTTTCAGGTTTTCACCGATCTGCGCGGCCACGTGCGCGGCCTCGTCGAGTTCTGTCGACGCGGTGTAGTGGCGGATCTTCGCGCCCGCGCCGTTGTCCGTCCAGAGCGTCTTTCCCTTGCGCTCGCTGTTGTTCGAGATGACGCAGTTCGCGGCGTCGAGGATGGACGACGTCGAGCGGTAATTCTGCTCGAGGCGGATGACCACCGCGCCCGGGAAATGCTTTTCAAAGTTGAGGATATTCTCGATCGTCGCGCCGCGGAAGCGGTAGATGCTCTGGTCGTCGTCGCCGACGACGCACACGTTCCGGTGCGCCGAGCCGAGCAGATAGACGAGCATGAACTGCGCGACGCTCGTGTCCTGATACTCGTCCACCAGAATGTAGCGGAAGCGGTTCTGATAGTATTCGCGCACGTCGGCGTGGTCGCGCAGCAGGCAGACGGTGTGGTAGATGAGGTCGTCGAAGTCCATTGCGCCCGCGGCGCGCAACCGCTTGGCATACTCGGCATACACCTGCGCCACGAGGCGCGCGCGGGAATCCCCCGCCTCCTTTGCCGCGTCCTCGGGCGAGACGAGGCGGTCCTTCATGCGGCCGATCGTCCCGGCGACGCTCTTGACCGGGAGGAATTTGTCGTCGACGCCGAGCGTCTTATATACATCTTTTAATACGCGCTGCTGGTCGTCAGCGTCGTAGATGGTGAAGCTGCGGGAAAAGCCGAGGCGCTCGGCCTCGCGGCGCAGGATGCGCACGCACGCGGAGTGGAACGTGGAGGCGTTGACGTCTGCCCCCTCCGGCCCGAGGATCGTCCCGAGACGCGTTTTCAATTCGTTCGCGGCTTTGTTGGTAAATGTGATGGCCAGAATGTTGTACGGGCGGACGGGCGACTTGGCCAGCACGCGCAGCAGCGCGGGCGAGGGCGCGGCGCCCGTTTTCAGCAGCAACTCAAGCTCCCCTTCGAGCTGCGGCGTGACGCCCGCGGGCATCTCGTCCGACGTGTACGCGCTGCCGAACCGGATCAGATTGGCGATGCGGTTGACGAGCACCGTCGTCTTGCCGCTGCCCGCGCCCGCGAGGATCAGAAGCGGCCCGTCTACGGTGAAGACCGCCTCGCGCTGCCGGTCGTTCAGGCGCCCGAAGCAGGAGGCGATGTACTCCCGCCGGAGCGCGATAAACTGAGAAGGTTCCATATGCGTTAGATAACTCCCTTTGTGCATCAGCAAACTTTGAAGTCAGTATATCATGTTTTGACGAAAAAAAGAAGTGGTCCCGCGCAAGTTGTCCCGAATGCCGCGGGGGTTGCAAAATGCGCGCGGAGCACGTACAATTTGGGTATCGGGACAACGGGAGGCTCAACGGAATGAAAACACTCAACGGCAATCTTCAAAAGGGCGCGGCTGTGCTCGTCACCGCCGTCGCGCTCCTGCTGACGGCCGGAATCGCGCTGGCCGCTCTTTTCGCCACGCAGCGCAACCCGGAGGATTTTTCGTTCACCCTGAACCCGCTTGTCATGGTGGCGGGCACGGCCGCATGGCTCGCGGTATTTGCCGCCGCGCGGCTTTTGTCCCGCCGGTTCGGGGCATTTTTGCTGCGGTTTGAGCGTCCCATCGCCTATGGGCTGACCACCCTTCTGACGCTCGGCTGCCTGCTGGCGGGGTGGCTGCTGGAGGTCGGGAGATACGGCGACGTGGAAATGGTCTTCGACGCGGCGTGCAGCCTTGCCGCCGGAACCGGCGTGCCGGAGGCGCGCGCCTACTACTTCTATATTTTTCCGAACAACATCGGCGTCACCGTCATTCTCGCCGCGTGGCTGCGCGCGACAGAGTGGCTTGGCGTTCCCGCTTCGGCGGCGTGCCTCGTGCTGAACGCGGCGATGATCTGCCTTTCCGCGGTGTTTCTGCGGCTTCTGATCCGCCGGCTGCGCGGGCCCGCCGCGTCGCTCGCGTGTCTGGCCGCGCTGATGTGCTGCCTTCCGCTGTACGCCTATGCCGCCGTGTACTACAGCGACACCATCGCGCTTCCGTTCGGGATCGGCGCGGCCTATCTGTATTGCCGGGCGGACGAGACCGGCGGGAGGAAGCGTCTGCTTTTCTGGGCTGGATGCGGGCTCGCGCTCGGCGTCGGGATGGCGGTGAAGATGACCGTCGCCGTTCTCGCCGTCGCCCTGGTTCTCCACGCGCTGCTCCGGCACGGCCTGCGCGGCGCGGCGCAGTTTCTCCTGAGCGGCGGTCTGGCGGTCGCGCTGTGCCT
>CALXIU010000113.1 GCA_944388415.1 uncultured Ruthenibacterium sp.
GCGCTCGCCGACGATCGTGTCGTACCCGTCGGCAAACTCTGTGACGGCCTCGTCCACGTGCGCCGTCTGCGCGGCGCGGCGCACCTCGGTCATCGAAGCGCCGGGCCGCGCGGCGGCGATGTTCTCACGGATCGTGCGCGAAAAGAGGAACGGCTCCTGCAACACGATGCCGACGCTGCGCCGCAGGTACGCCCGGCTGATCCCGGCAATGTCCACGCCGCCCACCATGATGCGCCCGCCGCCCGGCGGCAGGTCGTAGAGGCGGTCGAGCAGGTGCATCATCGTCGACTTGCCGCTGCCCGTCGCGCCCAGCACGGCGAACGTCTTCCCGGCGGGGATGGTGAAGCTCACGTCCCGCAGCACCGGCTGGTCGCCGTACGCGAACGTCACGTGGTCGAACACGATGTCTCTGTCCATCGGCGGCGTCAGCGCGTCCGCTGGTTCCGCCTCCGGTTCGGAGTCAAGGATGTACGCGAGGCGCTCGATCGACACGCCCGCCTTGCTCATCTCCGAGAGGATGCGCCCCAGTCCGCGCACCGGCCAGACGAGCGTCTGGTTGTACGACACGAACGCGAGGAACTCGCCCAGTGTGATGGCCCCGTCCACCGCCTGTGTCACGCCGAAGCACAGCACCGTGATGATCTGCAAGCCGGTGATGAGGTCGCCGGCGCCCCAGTACGCGCCCAGCAGACGCCCGAGGCGGATCCACAGTGCCGAAAAGCGCTCGTTTTTCTCGTCAAAGCGCTCTACCTCGTATTTTTCGCGCCCGAACGCGCGCACGACGCGCACGCCCGTCAGATTCTCCTGCACCGCCGCGGAAAGCTGGCCCTCCGCTTCGTCCGCCTTGAGAAACCGCTTCGCGATCTTTGAGTAGAAAAAACCCGAGTACAGCAGGATCACCGGCAGGAACGCCGCGGCGACGAGCGTCATCCGCGCGTTCATCGACAGCATCACCGCCAGTGAAAAGCCGACGAGAAAGACGATGCGGAACACCTCCAGCAGCTGGTTCGTCACGAAGTTGCGCACGACCTCCACGTCCGACGTGCACCGCTGGATGATCTCGCCCGTGCTGTGGCGCACGTGCCACGCGTACGGCAGGCACTGGATGTGGCGGTACAACGCGTCTCGCAGCGATTTCACAAAGTTCTCCGACGCGTTCGCCGTGCCCATGCGGCTGCCGTATGTGCACAGCCCCGACAGCACCGCGACGGCGAGCAGGAACCCGGCCGCCGCCATCAGCTGCGCCATCGGCCCGGCCTCGAGCAGCGGGCGCGGCGCGAGCGCCGTCACGGCGCGCGGGAACGCCTCACCGCCGAGGATGGAGTCGACCGCCACACGCACGACCTGCGGTGTCAGCGCGCCGAGCATCGTGTTCGCCATCGAACACGCGAGCGTGAGCGCGAAGAGCCACAGATACGGCCGTACAAACCGCCCGATCAGCGCCCATTTCGAATGTTTCAAAGGATCCCCTTCCTTTCCAAACAAAAAACGTCCCCGGCGCAAAGCCGGGGACGTCGAAGGCCGCACACAAAAGGCGCCCGTCACATCAAACGCGGCAGAAGTGCGGATACCGGATCCCATCGGCTCATACGATCTGCGCGATCTCCCAAACGCTTTCCGTTCATTCTGTCCGCCCCCTTTCAAAATGCGCCCTGTTTCTATGACATTCGGCGAAAATCACTATACGCTGTTCGGGTTTGCTTGTCAAGACGCCCAGCGCCGGCGGCGCCGGGCTGGCTGCGGTTTTCGGCACTTCGCCCAATTCAAGGTGTGGATCCTTCGCAAAGTGACGAAATTTGCCATGACAAGCGACGCGCCGCACCATATAATAAGCATTGTTATTAAAAGAATGCGTATTATCTGCGCGCACGGGAGGCAGCCATGGATTCGCTTCACCACCTCTGGATGAAAACCTACTTGCAGATGAAACGCCTGGTCACCGCGCAGGCCGCGCCGCTCGGCCTGTCGCCGGGCCAGCCGAAGATCCTGGAGTTTCTGGCGGAATACGGCGAACACGAGCAAAAAGACATTGCCGGGTACTGCGAGATCGAGCCTGCGACGGTGGGAAACATCCTGACGCGGATGGAGGCGGCGGGGCTGATCGTCCGCCGCAACCGTCCGCACAACCGGCGGTCGCTGTATGTGTCCCTGACGCCGAAGGGCGAGGAGATGGCGCGGACGGTGCGGGACGTTTTCGCGGCGGCGGAGGCTCAGGTGACGGCCGGGCTGTCGGAGGAGGAGCGGGCCGCGCTGCTGCGTCTGCTGTCCAAGTGCGTGCAAAACCGGAAAGGAAACTGTGAATGAAAGAAAAAGGGATCCAAAGGGCAAAACATCTTCTCGTTTATTGCGCCGGCCTGTTCATTATGGCCATGGGCGTGTCGTTTTCCGCCACGGCCGATCTGGGCATGTCGCCGGTCAATTCCATTCCATATGTGCTCAGCGAGATCTTCACCGCACTGTCGATGGGAACGTGGATCATCATCATCTTTTCTCTGTACATCGCCATTCAATTTCTGATCCTGTGGCGGAATTTTCAGCCGTGGCGCGTCTTGCAGCTGATCTGCACCACGATCTTCGGCTATTTTACCGATTTCACCAATCTGCTGGCAGACTGGTTCCTGCCGGACCCGGCCCGCATGACTTTCCACCCGGCGCTCGTCTACGGCGTCCGGCTGCTGTACCTTTTCGTCTCCATGCTGCTGATCGCGCTGGGTATCCTGCTCTATCTGGCGCCCAATTTGATCTCCCTGCCCGGCGAGGGCATCATGCAGGTCATTGCCGACAAGCTGCACAAACCGCTGCCCGTCGTGAAGATGAGCTTTGACTGCACGGTGTCCGCCATCGCGCTCATCATCTCGCTGATCTATTTCCGGCAGTTTCACGGGATCCGGGAGGGCACCATCATCGCCGCGTTCGGCGTGGGCAAGATCCTGGGCCTGTATGAGCCGCTGAAACCCGCGCTGTTCCGCTTTCTCCGCGCGCAGCGGGCCGAATGATCTTCCGGGAAGGGGAACCGCGCGCCGGCAGCCTTTTCCATCCGTCTGCTTTTGTTTTGCCCAAATCATTTATCTGAGCGCAAGAAAGTTGTATGATACAAGGGAAGGGCAAAGCGGTCAAAAACCGCAGAAAAGGGGGATCCCATGCGGGAAGTTGAGATCATCCGGCATCCGCAGATAGACGGATTGCATGTTTTTCTGGACACAGTCGATTACCGGACGCCGCACGTGCATCGGGAACTGGAGCTGCTGTGGGTCTTCGACGGCCGCCTGACGGTGCGCAGCGGCGCGCTTCAGCGGGAGGCCGGGCCGGACGACATCATGCTGATCGGTTCGAATCAGACGCATGAGTTTTACAGCGGCAAAACAAGCTGCACGTTTTTGTGCCTGCAAATCGCACCGGACCTGCTGCGCAACGCCCGTCCCGCGCTCGAAACGGTCCGCTGGGAGGAAGCGTTCCCAAAACCGAGAATGACAGGGAAGGAGTACGCGGATCTGAAACAGCGGCTGTTGTCTCTCGCGTGCGAATATCTGGAACGTCCGCCGTACTATGAGCTGGACTGCGTCGGCCAGGCGCATCTGCTGCTGTGCGGGCTGCTCAAGGCGCTGCCGCATCAGGTGCTTTCTCCCGAGGAGCTGGCGGAGCGCGACCGCCGCAGCGAACGCCTGCGCCGCCTGATCGCCTTTGTGGACAAAAACTACAGGAACCGCATCCGGCTGACAGACTTTGCCGAGAGCGAAGGCCTCTCCATGAGTTATCTGTCTCACTTTGTCAAGCAGATGCTCAATCAGAGCTTTCAGGAATATGTCAACACCGTCCGTTTCAGCGCGGCGTGCAAGCTGATGGCATCCGGTCAGACGAAAATGCTCGACGTCTGTCTGGACGCCGGATTTTCCGACTACCGCTATTTTTCCCAGACGTTTCAAAAACGGGTGGGGCTCACGCCGGAAGCGTACAGCCGGCAGGCGCGCGTCGCCGTTCCCGAAGAGGCGAAGATCCACCGCAGCCTGCATTCGCTGGAGCGTTTTTACTCCAGAGAAAAGAGTCTGGAACTGCTGCGTTCCTTCACGTCATGACAGCTGCGGCGGCTCCGCGTGCATCTCCGGCGGAAACGCAGCCGCGCCTTTTGAAAAAAAGACTTGTCAAAAAGCCAATTTGTCTAATTGTTTGCACCAACTTGTCAAGGTGCTCCGCGCAGCGGTGTTGTATAGTTAAATCAACTCATGGAGGTGACCGCCTATGTTCTATCTCGGGATCGATCTCGGAACGTCCGCGTGCAAGTTTCTGCTGGTGGACGAGACCGGCGCGGTGAAGAACGCCGTGACGAAAGAATACCCGCTGCGTTTCCCGCATCCGGGCTGGAGCGAGCAGGACCCCGCCGACTGGTGGAGCGCCTGCCTCGCGGGTATCCCGGAACTGCTTGCGGGCTTCGACGCCGCCGAGGTGGCGGGCATCGGCGCGGGCGGCCAGATGCACGGCCTCGTGGCGCTGGATGACAGCGGCGACGTGCTGCGCCCGGCCATCCTCTGGAACGACGGCCGCACGGCCGAAGAGACGGACTACCTCAACAACGCGGTGGGCAAGGCCGAGCTGAGCCGCCGCACGGCCAACATCGCGTTCGCGGGCTTCACCGCGCCGAAGCTGCTGTGGATGCAAAAGAACGAGCCGGAGCTGTTTTCGCGCATCGCGAAGATCATGCTGCCGAAGGATTACATCGTCTACAAGCTCACAGGCGTGCACGCGACGGATCTTTCCGACGCGTCCGGGATGCTGCTGCTCGACGTGGAGCACAAGTGCTGGAGCCGTGAGATGCTGAAAGTGTGCGGCGTGCGCGAGGAGCAGATGCCGCGCCTTTACGAGAGCTGGGAGCCGGTCGGCACGCTGCGCGCGGACGCCGCGAAGGCGCTCGGCCTTTCGGAGAGCGTCGTCGTCTGCGCGGGCGCGGGCGACAACGCCGCCGCGGCCGTCGGCACGGGCACGGTCGGCGAGGGGCGCTGCAACATCAGCCTCGGCACGTCCGGCACGATCTTCATCTCGTCCGAGCGCTTCGGCGTCGATCCGAACAACGCGCTGCATGCGTTCGCTCACGCGGACGGCGGCTGGCACCTGATGGGCTGCATGCTCTCGGCCGCCTCGTGCAACAAGTGGTGGCAGGATGAGATCATCGGCACGACGGACTACAAGGGCGAAGAGGCGAAGATCACGCCCGAAAAGCTCGGCAAAAACCACGTCTTTTTCCTGCCGTACCTGATGGGCGAGCGCAGCCCCATCAACGATACGAACGCCCGCGCGACGTTCATCGGAATGACGATGGACACCACCCGCGCCGACATGACGCAGGCGATGCTCGAGGGCGTGGCGTTCGCCATCCGCGATTCGTTCGAGGTGGCAAAGAGCCTCGGCA
>CALXIU010000114.1 GCA_944388415.1 uncultured Ruthenibacterium sp.
GACGGTGTCGAAATCGCCGACGAGCTCCTCGATGAGATCCTGCATACTGGCCACGCCGACCACGCCGCCGTACTCGTCGAGCACGATGGCGAAGAACTTCTTCTGCGCCTTCATGTTGCGGAACAGCGCGTCGGCCCGGATGCTGTCAGGGACAAAGTACGCCGGATGTACCGCCGTCTCGAGTACCGCGTCGCGGGAATGGTCCTTCATCATATAATAATCGCGCGCGTCCAGCACGCCCAGCACATCGTCGGCGCTCTTGCCGCACACGGGATAGTAGCGGTGGCGCTTGGCGCGGATGTAACGGTCCCACGCCTCCTCGTCGTCCTTCATCCACAGCATGCTCATCTCTGTGCGGTGCGTCGCGAGCTCGCCCGCGGTGACGTCGTCGAACTCAAACACATTGCGGATCAGCTCGCGCTCATCCTGGCCGATCGTGCCCTTCTCGATGCCCGCGTCGACCATCAGGCGGATGTCCTCCTCGGTGACGCTGTCGTCGTCCGCGTTCGGATCGACGCCCAGCAGACGAAGCACACCGTTCGTGGAGGCCGTCAGCAGGCTGACGAGCGGTTTGCAGATGGTGGCAATGGCGCAGATCATCCCCGACATTCCCATCGCGAGCTTCTCGGCGTTTTTCATTGCGAGACGCTTGGGCACGAGCTCGCCGAAGATCAGCGTGAAATAGGAGAGGATCAACGTCGTCAGCACCGGCGCGACGGCGGCGATCGTCGACTCGCGGACCGGCAGGCCCAGCCCGACGATCGCACGTGTGATGGGGCCGGCGAAGTTCTGCGCGGCGTAGGCGCTGCCCAGAAAGCCGGAGAGCGTGATGGCGACCTGGATCGTCGCGAGGAAGCGCGCGGGCTCGCTCGTCAACGAAGCAAGGCGAATGGCCCTCTTGTCGCCCTCCGCCGCAAGCCGCGCGATCCTGACGTCGTTTAACGAGACGACGGCGATCTCCGCGCAGGCGAACACCGCGTTCAGCGCGATCATACAGACCTGAAGCAGCAGGGGGAACCAGATTGACGTGTCCATAGAAATATGCAAACCTCCAAATTGCGAAGTGACGGAAGAAACGCAAAACAGCACAGACCGTATCTGAGGTTCAGATACAGACTGTGCTGTCAGTTTTCATATCGTCCGGCAGGTTCCGGATGAGGGTCGTCGCCGTCCATTGCGGTTTTCGTCTCTCCCAAACAAGTTTATTGATGTTATTTGTATCATATCGCGGCCGCTTTGTCAAGTGCTTCGCAGGCAGGGGCGCTTTCTTCTCCGCGCTCAGTGCCTCTGTGATACGCCGGACGCGCCTCTCATCCGCTCCCGGACAAGCCCGATCGCCTTTTTCTCAATGCGGGATATGTACGAACGGCTGATGTGGAGGCGGGCGGCGACTTCCTGCTGGGTGAGCGGGGCGCGGCCGCCGAGGCCGTAGCGCAGCACGAGGACGAGGCATTCGCGCTCCGAGAGCTTTTTCACCTCGCGGCAGAGCTGCGCCACTTCCTCCTTGACCTCGTACGCGTCGTCCAGCTGGAACGGGTCGGCCATGACGTCGTTCAGCGTCAGGCCGCCGTCCCCTTCCCCGTCGATGGGGTCGCACAGCGACAGCGTTCCCTGCGCTTTTTTCCCTGCGCGGAAGTGCATCAGTATCTCATTTGCTATCCTCACCCCGGCGCACGCCGGGGGCGTCCGCCCCGGGCTCCGAGCCGAAGAGGTACACGTCGGCGCGCGTCCCGTCCCAGACTACCGCGCGCACCGCCGCGCGCACGCACGCGCGCCTTTGCTCCACCTGCGCGCCGGGGCCTGCGCGCAGCGCGGCGAGTTCCCGGACGATCGTGTCAAATTCCGCTTCGCCAAGGCGGCGGCGCTCTTCGGAGAGCGCCATCTCCTCCATACGTTCGCGCAGCGCAGCCTCCTGCGCGGTCAGCTCTCCGATCCGCTCGCGGATGGGCGGCGCGGCGCTCTGCGCGCAATCGGCCAGCGAATCCACAAGCGCGCCGATCCTGCGGCGTATCTCCGCGCACTGCCGCGCCAGTTCTTCCCGCTCGGACTTTTTTCTCTCTCCGGCGATGTTCAGCGTCTTTTCCAGCCGTGACGAAAAAAGGCCATCGTCCCCCGCCAGACGGCCGACCGCCTCCGCCACGGCGCCGTCGAGCCTCGCCCCGTCCGCGTTCTTCCGGCTGCACAGGCTGCGCTTGCTGCGCTCTTTCATGGCGCATACATAGACGTATTGCGGCCTGCCGTCCGCCGTCGTCCGGCCCGTGAGCTTTGCGTGCATTCGCCCGCCGCAGGCACACCGCAAAATGCCCGTGAGCAGCGCCGGATTGCCGCGCGGTTCTCGCCGCGCGCCGGAACCGCCTCGCTCCAGCGCCTCCTGCACGCCGATCCAATCCCGCGCCGGGATGAGGCCGGGGTGCTGGCCCACCGCGACGATCCACTCGCGCACAGGCAGATAGACCGTGGCGCGCCCCTTCTGCTGATCCGTCCTGTTGTACGCGAGAACGCCCCGTACGCCATCAAATTCGCCGCGCGGCGAACAGAGCTTCGCCCCTCTGTCCTCAAAATACCGGCGGGCTTCCTCGTCCGCAATGAGGTAGACGGGATTTTGTAAAATTCCTTTGAGGGAAAACCGTGTGAAGCTGCGCCCGGTTTTTGTTTTGACGCCGCGCCGCAGCAGCTCCGCCTCCGTCATCGCAAGAGAGCCTGTCTGTGTGTAAAGCGCAAAGATCGTGCGCACGACCGCGGCCTCGTCCGGCAGCAGCTTGAGTCTGGATGATTTTTTGTTCTTTCCGTCGACCGTGATCGTTTTGACGCATTCGGACTCGTAGCCCGTCGGCGTGACGCCGCCGAGCCAGCGACCCGTCTTCGCGAGCTCGTGCATGTTGTCGCGGATGCGCTCGGCAATGGTCTCGCGCTCCAGTTGACTGAACACAGACGCAATATACATCATGGCGCGGCCCATCGGGCTGGAGGTGTCGAAGTTTTCCCGGAGGGAGACGAAGTCGACGCCCAGCCGGCCGAGTTCCTCGATCAGGGATGAAAAATCGCTGATGTTACGGCTGATCCTGTCGAGCCGGTAGACAACGACCGCAC
>CALXIU010000115.1 GCA_944388415.1 uncultured Ruthenibacterium sp.
CCGTGACGCCGAGCTTTTTGTTGATGTCCTCCAAAAGCGTCAGCATCGACGCCGTCGTCAGCGGGTCGAGCGCGCTGGTCGGCTCGTCGCAGAGAAGCAGTTCCGGACTCGTGGCCAGCGCCCGCGCGATGGCGACGCGCTGCTTCTGGCCGCCCGACAGCTGCGCCGGGTACGCGCGCGATTTGTCCGACAGGCTGACCAGCTCCAGAAGCTCCTCGACGCGGGCGCGGATCTCGGCGTGCGAGCGCCCCTTTTCCAGCCGCAGCGGGAACGCGATGTTGTCGAACACCGTCTTCTGCATCAGCAGGTTGTAGCCCTGGAACACGACGCCCATGTGGCGGCGCGCCTCGCGCAGCTCGGCCCCGCGCATCGACGCGAGGTCCTTGCCGTCGAGCAGGATCTTGCCGCTGGACGGCCGCTCGAGCATCGACAGACAGCGCAGCAGCGTGGATTTTCCCGCGCCCGACATGCCGATGATGCCGAAGATCTCGCCGTCGTCGACGCGCAGCGAGACGTTGTCGAGCGCGCGCAGCTCGCCGCCGTCGACCTTGAAGATTTTGGTCAGGTTTTGTATCTCGATCACGGTTTTTCGCAGTCCTTTCCTTTTCTAAAGCACAGACAAAACAAAAACGCCCTCAGAGCAAAACGCTCCGAGGGCGAGAAACACTCGCGGTACCACCTCTGGTTCGCCCCGCGCCTTGCGGCAAAGGGCCTCGCACGCCGCGCCCCGCGGATGAAACAGGGTTACGGCGCTGCGCGGTAACGGGCGCACCCGCCGCGGGCTATCCTTCCGGTTCGCCCGCGAAACTCCGAGGCCATGTTCGGCATACGTCCCGCCGCCCCGTTCCCACCATCGGGGGCTCTCTGTGCGCGTCGCGTGTGCGTACTCTCCTCATCACAGTCTGTCGCGATATATGCCATATTATACGCGAGCGGCGCGCGTCTTGTCAAGAGGCGGCAGGATTTTCTTTGCTCACAGCGCCCACTCGCCGTTTGCGAACACCGTCACGTCGCGGCCGTCCTTCGTGCGGGCGGTGATCGTCATGTCCGGCGCGCCGACCATGACGTCCTCGTGGATGAGGCTGCTGTTGACGCCGCGGGCGAGCAGCTCGTCCGCGGAAAGCTCCGTGCCGCCCGAGACGGTGCCGGGGTAGCCGTCGCCGAACGCGATGTGGCACGCGGCGTTCTCGTCGAACAGTGTGTTGTAGAAGAGCACGCCGCTCTGGTTGATGGGGCTTGACGCGGGCACGAGCGCGATCTCGCCGATGCGCTTCGCGCCGTCGTCCGTCTCGAGCATCCGGCGCAGAAGGTCCTCGCCCGTCTGCGCGCCGAAATCCGTCACGAGGCCGTTTTCGAATTTCACCCAGAAATTGTCGATGAGGTCGCCGTTGTAGACGTACGGCTTCGTGGCGTGCACGACGCCGTCGACGCGCAGGCGGTGCGGCGCGGTGAAGACCTCCTCGGTGGGGATGTTCGCGACAAACGCCGTGCCCTCGGGCGTGCGGCTGCGCGCGCCCTCCCAGACGGCCCCGTCCGCGAGGCCGATGACGAGGTCGGTGCCGTTCGCGCTGGTCAGGCGCAGGCTGTCGACGCCGAGCGCGTTCAGCCTGTCGCGCCGCGCCTCGGTGGCGTCGAGGTGCTCGCGCCACGCCGCGACGACGTCGCCGCCCTCGCGCACGCGGCACGCGGCGAAGATGGCCTGCCACAGCTTTTCCACCGCGTCCTCACAGCCGGGGAACACCTTTTTCGCCCACGCCTCGCTGGGAATGGCGACGATGCTCCACTGGACGCGGTCCTTCATCGTCAGCTCGCGCCAGCGCGCCAGCGCCTTGCGGCGGGCGGAGGAGGCGCGCTGCACCTTGTCGCCGTCGAGGCCGCGGAAGATCTCGGGGTCCTCGGCGATGATGTGCAGGATGCACGCGCCGCCGTCGCGCTCGACGTAGTCGAGGTAGCTGCGCTCGACGTGGGGCGGCACCGCCTCCAGCGTCGCGAGGTCGGTGCGCTCGAGGCGCAGGCGGGCAAAGCGCTCGTCGGAATATTTCATCACGACCTCGCGCGCGCCCGCGTCATAGGCGCTCGCGGCGCACAGGCGGGCGAAGTCCGCCGCCTCGACGGGCGCGGAGATCAGCACCGTCTGGCCCTCGCGCGGGGCGAGGCCCACGCGCACGGCGAAGTCGGCGTACTGTTTCAAAAGCGTTTCGTTCATGGAAAACATCTCCTTTTAACGGTGATTGGTATAGAGCACGAGCGTGTCGCCGGGCGAGAGCATCGTGTCGCCGTCCGGGATGAGGTCGCGGCCCTCGCGCCGGACGAGCACGACGAGCGCGTCGCGCCGCACGTCGGCCTCGCGCAGGCGTTTGTACGCGAAGCGGCTGTCCGGTTCGACTCGCACCTCGTCCAGCTCGATGCCGTCGGCGTCGCGGTACTCCTTCGCGCACACGATGAGGCTGTCGCCCTCGCGCAGGTCGGTGCCGCCCTTCGGGACGATGGTCTCGCTGCCGCGCAGCACCGCCGCGATCAGCATGCCCGGCAGATTCGCGACGTCGCGGATGCACTTGCCGATCCACGGGTGGCCCTCGCCGATCTCGAGGCGGATGAACTGGACGCTCGTCTCCTCGGAGTAGTCGGTGAAGGTTTTCATGACGTTTTCGCGGTCGTCGATCATGCCGGCGCGGCGCGCGACGGTGGGCAGCAGCGTGCCCTGCACGAGGATGGAGAGCAGCACGACGCAGAACACGATGTGGAACAGGCCGTCATTGCCGTAGCCCGGCGAGACGGCGGCCGTGATGGCGAACACGATGGACGCCGCGCCGCGCAGCCCCGCCCACGAGACGATGAGCTGCTGGCGCGCGGGCGCGCGAAACGGCGTGAGCAGCAGCACCACCGCCGCCGGGCGCGCGACGAGCGTCAGAAACAGCGCGATGGCCAGCGCCGGCAGGAACACCGACGGCAGGCGCGACGGGAACACGAGCAGGCCCAGCAGGAAGAAAATGAGCATCTGCATCATGCCGTTGAACGCGTCGAAGAAATTGATGAGCGCCTTTTTTCCGGGCAGCTCGCCGTTGCCCAGCAGAATGCCCGCGAGGTACGCGCCGAGGTATCCGTTGCCGTCGATGAGCGACGGCACGGCGTACGCCGCGAGCGCCGCCGCCACGAGCAAAATGGAGTCCATACCCGCGGCAAAGCGCAGGTTCGTGAGCGCCCAGCGCGCGGCCAGCGCGATGCCCGCGCCCGCGAGCGCGCCGTACACGAGCTGCGCGAACACGGCGTACACGACGGAACCCGCCGAAACCGCCCCCTGCATCGCGGCGAGGAGGATGACCGTCATCATGTACGCGCACGGGTCGTTCGAGCCGGATTCGATCTCGAGCATCGACGCCGTGCCGAAGCGGAGGTTGAGCCGCTGCGAGCGCAAAATGGAGAACACGGACGCCGCGTCCGTCGAGCCGAGCACCGCGCCCACGAGCATGCCCTCGAGGACCGGCATCCCGAGCGCGAGGTGGCAGAACAGGCCCGTCAGCCCGGCGGTGACGAGCACGCCCACCGTGCTGAGCAGCACCGACCGCACGGCGACGGGCCGCGCGGCCTGCACGTTCGTGCCGAAACCGCCGTAGAACATGATGAAGATGAGCGCGGCCGAGCACACCTGTTCGGCGAAGGCGTAGTTGTCGAACTCGATGCGGAAGACGCCGTCCGAGCCGAACAGCATCCCGAGCGCGATGAAGAAAAACAGCGTCGGGATGCCGAGCTTCCCGCTCAGCCGGTTGCCCGCGAGGCACGCCACAAGCACCACCGCGGCGAGCAAAAGAAGTTCGTTCATGGTCTCTCCCCCCTCGTTTGTCGGTTCAGCTCTCTTGTAACACGCCTAAGTTCCGCAGGGCGGCGAGGGCGGCGTCGCGCCTTGGCTCGTCGGGGCACAAAAGCGTGTGCAGGTGGACGTCGCCCGTGAGGCTGCACAGCGGTTCGGCGCTGGAGGCGTCGAGCGCCTCGCAGAAGCGGTCGGCGTCATAGCGGCAGAAGACCTGCAATTCGCCCGCGATCTGGCCGTAGACGGGGTGTTCGACGATGACGTTGAGCACGCCGCACCCCGCGTCGACGACGGCGTACAGCTCGTCGCGGATGCCGGCGGATGTGTGGCGGCACGCGACGGTGACGCGCAGGCCCTTCTCGCGCGTTTCGCGCAGCACATAGCCGCGCGGCGTGGCCGCGACGGGCGTGCCCTGCGCGCGCAGCAGCGCGACGTCGCCGACGACGATCTGGCGGCTGACGCCGAGCGCCTGCGCGAGCGTCGACGCCGAGACGGGCGCGTCGGCGCCGCGCAGCGTCCGGACGATGGACTGTCTTCGTTCTTGTGCATTCATGGCTTCCTCCTGCGGCCGGATGAGGCCGGATGTGTATATTTTACCACAAATCCGGCGATGTTTACCATGTATTCACAAATCATTGCTGCATTTTTCACAGCTTTCCGGTATAATGTGGATAATGACGGCCGGACCGGCCGTTTTGACGGGGGATCTCCCCCCTTGTGAGGAGTAAACGATATGAACAACAATCCGTACCAACCACCGAAAAAATCGATGATCTACTACGCGCTGATCGCGCTCGTGGTGCTGATGCTGCTGAACGTCTTCGTGTTTCCGTCGCTGATGTCGCCGCGCATGGAGGACGTCAGCTACGATCAGTTCCTGTCGATGGTCGATTCCGGCAGCGTGTCGCGCGTCGAAGTGACGGACACGGCCGTGATGTTCGCCGCGACGGACGAAAACGGGCGCGAACGGTATTATCAGACGGGCAAGATGGACGACCCCGACCTCGTCAGCCGCCTTGCGGCGCACGACGAGATCACATTCGGCAAAGCCGTGCCGCAGGAAAACAGCGGGCTGCTCAGCTTTCTGCTCTCGTGGCTGTTCCCTCTTCTCATCTTATTCGCGCCGCTGATCCTGATGACGGTGATGATGAAAAAGAAGGGGCTCGGCAACTCGATGATGTTCGGCATGGGCAAGTCGAACGCGAAGGTGTATGTCTCGTCGCAGACGGGCAAGACGTTCGCGGACGTGGCCGGACAGGACGAGGCCAAGGAGGCGCTGACGGAGATCGTCGACTTCTTGCACTCGCCGGACAAGTACCGCTCGATCGGCGCGTCGATGCCGAAGGGCGTGCTGCTCGTCGGCCCTCCGGGCACCGGCAAGACGCTTTTGGCGAAGGCGGTCGCGGGCGAGGCGCACGTGCCGTTCTTCTCGATCGCCGGCTCGGAGTTCGTGGAGATGTTCGTCGGCCAGGGCGCGGCGCGCGTGCGCGACCTGTTCAAGCAGGCGAAGGAAAAAGCGCCGTGCATCGTGTTCATCGACGAGATCGACACCATCGGCAAAAAGCGCGACGGCTCGGGCCTCGCGGGCAACGACGAGCGCGAGCAGACGCTGAACCAGCTGCTCAGCGAGATGGACGGCTTCGACGGGTCGTCGGGCGTCATCATCCTGGCGGCGACGAACCGGCCGGAGACGCTGGACAAGGCGCTTTTGCGCCCGGGCCGCTTTGACCGCCGCGTGCCCGTCGAGCTGCCGGACCTGCAGGGCCGCGAGGCGATTTTGAAGGTGCACGCGAAAAAGGTGATGATGGACGACAACATCGACTTCAAGGCCATCGCGCGCGCCACGTCGGGCGCGTCGGGCGCGGAGCTGGCGAACATCATCAACGAGGCCGCGCTGCGCGCCGTCAAGCAGAACCGCCGCATGGTGACGCAGACCGACCTCGAGGAGTCCGTGGACGTCGTCGTGGCGGGCTATCAGCGCAAGAACGCGGTGCTGACGCCGCACGAGAAAGAGATCGTGGCGTACCACGAGATCGGCCACGCCATCGTGGCCGCGAAGCAGTCGAACTCCGCGCCCGTGACAAAGATCACGATCGTACCGCGCACGTCCGGCGCGCTGGGCTATACGATGCAGACGCCCGAGAACGACACGGTGCTTCTGTCGAAGGAGGAGGCGCTGGCGAAGATCGCGACGCTCACGGGCGGCCGCAGCGCTGAGGAGCTTGTCTTCGGCAGCGTGACGAGCGGCGCGTCGAACGACATCGAGCAGGCCACGAAGCTGGCGCGCAGCATGGTGACGCGCCTCGGCATGAGCGAGAACTTCGACATGACCGCCCTCGAGACCGTGACGAACCAGTACCTCGGCGGCGACGCGTCGCTCGCGTGCAGCGAGAAGACGAGCGCCGAGATCGACCGCGAGGTCGTCTCCATCATCCGCACCGCCCACGAGAAGGCCGTGAACATCCTGAAGGAGAACCACGACAAGCTCCACGAGCTGGCGCGCTACCTGCTGGAAAAAGAGACCATCACCGGCGACGAATTCATGAACATCCTGAACGCCGGGATTTAACATGCGCTTGTTGGCCTTTGGCAGCGTCCCCTGCGGCTTGGCAGGCTTTCACCTCCCCATTGAGGGGAGGGGTTTTGACAGGCGCTGCCTGCCCTTTGGCAGCGTCCCCTGCTAACAATCAAAAAGCTGCGTCCCCTGAATCACAAGGGGACGCAGTTTTTTGATAAGCCGCTGGGGACGGCCATAAAGGGCAACAAGCCCCTTACAAAAATTCGTGGAGCTCCTGGGCGTAGTGCTGGCCGGCGTGCTGCAGGCGCTGTGCGAGGGCGACGGCGCCTGGGTTCGCGCCGGGCGTGTCGCGCAGGGCCTCGGCCATCTGCGTGACGCCCATCGTGTTGCCCTCGATGAGCATCTCCGCGAGATTGCGCGGCGAGCGGTCGACCATCGTCTTCATGCCGATGCCAAGCTGCGCCGACAGCTTTGTGACCGGCGACTGCTCCTTCGGCTGTTCGCCGGACGTGGCCAGCATCGCGTTCGCGCGCCGCGACACGTCCTCGAACGTCTCCAGCTCGCGGCGCAGATGCGCGAGCAGCCGCTCATCGTCCGTCACGTCGAGCAGACGGCGCACCGTGGTCTTTCCCATCTCCGCCGCTTTCGACACCTCGTTGAGCAGGGTGATCGATGTTTCACTCATGGTTTCCATCATGCATACCTCCTTGTTTACAGGAAGTATGCGCCGGCGGGGCCGCCGTTATGCGGTGAAGTCGATCACCTTCGGCAGGCCGGGCTGTTCAAACAGCGCTGTCAGGCGCGCCTCGTCCAGCACGTCCGCGAGATTTTCCGCCTCCCGCGCGAGGCGCGCGCAGATGGCGGCGTACACGCGGTCGGAGCCGTGAAAGCCGTCGAGGTACTGATCGTCCGACGTCTCGGGCAGATACGAGTAATCGAACACCTCGCAGCCGTACTCGTCGAAGATGGGCCGGATCTCGTCATAGATCAGCGTCATATACGTGTGCTCGCCGTAATCCTGCATGTACTGCCACACGGAGGGCGCGTACGGCGGCAAAAACGCCGTCACCTCGATGCCCATGTCCTGGCACGTGTCCAGCGCGGCGCGCAGATCCGCGACGCCGCGCTCCGCGACCTCCTTGCTGTGCTCAAACCGGTTCGACGCGGTGAGGATGCGGTGGATGCTGTCGGCGAAGCCGGGGTCGAGGCCGTCGCCGAGCGCGTCCGTGCCGTAGGTGTACGAGCCGTCGGGATAAAAGCCGGCTCCGCGCGCCGAGGCCGAAAGCCCCACGACGCCCGCGGGCGTTTGCAGCACGTCCAGCACGCGGAATTTCCCGTACGAATACGCGTCGAAGAATTTGTGCAGCAGATATCCCGCGTCCGGCCGGGCGAAGGACGAGTAGTCGATCACCGGCGAACCGCCCGTCGTGAGCCAGTCTTTGTTGAAAAAGTACTGATCGAGCACGAGGATCAGCCGCTCCGGGCGCGCGGACTCGTCGAGCGATTCCAGAAACGACGGCACCTGCGACAAAAACGCGACGCCGCCGCCCGCGTTGTAGAAGCTGTCCGTGCTGAAAAATTCGCCGCGCAGCTGCATCGAGCGCGACGTGCCCAGCACGAGCAGCTCCGCCTTCACGTCGTTCGCCGCCGCGCTCTTGAACGCGGCCGTGCTGTCGCGGTACGCGAGGCCCAGCAGCGTCACGTCGCCCGCGGCCGACGCGTGCGCCGCTGCCTCGTAGTCGCACAGTTCGCCCGAGCGCCAGACAGCGGCGAAGAACACAAGGCACAAAAGCGCCACCGGCGTGAGGAACACGGCGGCGCATTTCAGAAAGCGCTTCATGCGCGCCCCTCCTTAAAACTCAAAGTAGACGAAGCCGCCGCCCGCGGCCGCGCCCCAGAACAAGACCATCGCGCACACGGCCCAGCAAAGCGCATAGCGCACGGGCGCGGGCCGCTTTTCGAGCCACGCGCCGAAGCCGTCGCGCCGCGCGAGGAACTCCGCGCCGAACAGCACGGCCAGCGCCAGCGCCATCCGGCCCGCCGTCGCGGCGTCGAAGCCCAGCATCACGGCGGCGTTTTTCCACACCTGCGGCGACAGGCTGAAGCCGCCGGGGATCTGGCGCAGCACGGCCAGCGCGCCGCCGAGGTCGGGCGCGCCGAAGAAGATCCATGCGAACGTGACGAGCGCGAACGTGACGCACGACTGCCACACGGCCAGCAGTGGGCTGTCCGCCCGGATGTGCAGCGCCTGTCGCACCCTCTCGCGCGCGGGCCGCGTGAAGCGCCCGGCGATCTGATACAGCCCGTGCAGCGCGCCCCAGATGAGGAACGTCGCCCCCGTGCCGTGCCACACGCCGCTGACGAGGAACGTGGCCATCAGATTCAGCGCCGTGCGCGCCGCGCCGCAGCGGCTGCCGCCGAGCGGGAAATAGATATAGTCGCGCAGAAACGACGACAGCGAGATGTGCCACCGGCCCCAGAACTCGCGGATGGAGCGCGCGAAGTACGGCGTGCGGAAGTTGTCGGGCGTCGAGATGCCCAGCATCGCCGCGAGGCCGATGACCATGTCGGAGTAGCCGGAGAAGTCGCAGTACAGCTGCACGGCGTACAGCACGACGCCCAGCAGCACGGACGGGCCGATCATCGTGCCGGGCGTGCGCAGCGCGTCGGCGGCGTAGCCCGCGAGGTTGTCGGCGATCATCAGCTTCTTGAACACGCCCCACACGACGAGCATCGCGCCGCGCAGCGCGGCGTCCGCGTCGAACGCCGGCGGCGTGCGCAGCTGCGGCATCAGGCTGTCCGCGCGCTGGATCGGCCCGGACGTCACCTGCGGGAAGAACGCCGCGTATACGGCCACGACGGCGGGGTCGCGCTCCGGCTCCACCTGCCCGGCGCGCACCTGGGCGAGGTACGCGACGATCTTGAACGTGAAGAAGCTGACGCCCGCCACCGCGAACATGCCCGGCAGGTATTTCACGAGCGCCAGCGGCGCGAGCGACACCGCCACGCACGCCGCGAACAGCGCCCGGCTGCCGCGATGGCGCGCGACGGCCAGGCCCATGCCCCACGCCGCCAGCGCGCACACGGCCAGCACCGACAGCGCCGCCGCGCCGAACGGCGCGTAAAACGCCGCGCTCGCCGCCAGCAGCACCCACTTGCGCGCGCGCGGCGGCGCGATCCAGTACACGGCGAACACCGCCGCGAAGAACAGCCCGAACGTCAGCGTCGTCAGCGACATGCCGCCGCCTCCTTTCTACAAATCAAAATATTTCGATAAAATATTACAAATAGTTTTCTGCGTCGGAACACAGACGCCGCGAGCGGGCGCACGGCCCTTCGCGGCGCACACCGCCGGAACGATCCGGCGCTGGTTTCATCATATCGTGCGCGGGCCGGCATTGTCAAGAAAGGCGCAAGATTTCACCTTTTTCCCTCTTTTCCCTCTGTGTTTCCGTCAAAACGCCTTGACAGGACGACGCAAATTGTGTATCATGCTATGTGTCATGACATGTATTTGGACACTGGTCATCACATGTTTGGAGGGGTATGATGTCACGCGAACTGTCTCATGAAAAGATCCGCAAGATGTGCGTCGCGGCGCTGCTGTGCGCCGTGGGCATTCTGATCCCGATCTTATCGCCGGTGAAGATCCAGATCCCGCCGATGAGCTTCACGCTGGCCAGCCACGTGGCGGTGTTTCTGGCGATGTTCATCTCGCCGGCCGTGGGGCTGACGGTGGAGGTGGGCACGACGCTTGGGTTCGTGCTGGCGGGGTTTCCGCCGATCGTCGTGCTGCGCGCGGCGGTGCAGATCGTGTTCGTGGCGCTGGGCGCGTACTGGCTGCGGGGCGACATGAAAAAGCTGAAAAGCCCCGCGCGCGCGGCGGCGTTCGGCCTTGTGACGGGCGCGATCCACGGCGTGTGCGAGGCGCTCGTCGTGACGTGGTTCTGGTTCGGCGGCTCGGTGGAGGGCTCGTTCCTGTCGACCGTCGTGGGCCTCGTCGGCTTCGGCACGCTGGTGCACAGCATGGTGGACTACTATATCGCCCTGTTCATCTGGAAGCCCGCCCGCAGGGTTTTTTATCAGGGGTAAAGCCGCCCTTTGGTCCCGTCCCCTGCTGCTTGGCATGTTACGCACATTTTGAGGTTTATTGGCAAGCGGAGAGGCCGCTGCGGATGCAGCGGCCTGAGGCTGTCGAAAAAGTTCGACAGCCTCCTGAGGGACACCAAACGCACCACCCGCGCGATGCGCGGGGGATGCTTATTGGTTTCCCCCAGTACCCTTTTCCGGCGAAAAAACACCTGATTTTGCGCACTGCGCACACAAAATCGGGTGTTTTTTCTGTCAAGGTGTCGGGATTCCCGGTACATGCCCGAGAATCCCGACGCCATTTTTATTGTCCGCTTTTTCTGCGAGGGGTTTATCGACAAGCTGAGGCCGCTGCGGATGCAGCGGCCTCTGTTTTGTTATGCGGTTTACTCGTCGTCGCCGGTGATGGGGCTGGTGACGCCGCCGTGGGCGGCGATGTACTCCTCGAAGCTGGCGAATTTCTGGGCGGGGACGCGGCGCGTGATGAGCAGCAGGCCGGCGTCCTCCTCCTCGGGGCGCTGGGGCTTCGCGGGACGCTGCTTCGGCTGCTGTTTGGGCTGGCGCTGGACGTCCTTCGGCTGATTTTTGGCGGGCTGCTTCGGCGGCTCGGCCTGTTTTTTCGCCTTGGGGGCGTTTTTCGCGCCCTGTTTGGCGTCTGGTCTCGGCTGATTTTTGGCGGGCTTCTTCGCGGGCTTGTCCGCCTGCTTCGCCTGTTTTTCGGCCTTTTCGGGCGCGGCCTGCGAGGCGGGGCGGTGACGGCGGCCGCCGCGGCGGCGGCGCTTCTTGGGCGCGTCGCCCGCTGCCGTTTCGGGGGCTTGTTTTCTTTCTTCTTCCATCACAGACACTCCTTGACAGCGCGCCCGGAAAGGACGCGCTCTTTTTGCGTTGCGCCGTCTTGAGGCAGGGCGCGCGATGTGCTACAATGAGCATACGGAGCCGCGTTTGGCGGCGTTCTTTTGAATATTATACCATAAATAAGGAGAATCCCCAATATGCAAGGCGTAAAAAAGCTGCTGACGCGTGACAAGTTGCTGTATTTTCTGCTGCTCAACTTCGGCCTGGCGGTGCTGGCCGCGGGCGTGCACTTCTTCAAAGCGCCCAACAACTTCGCGTTCGGTGGCACGTCGGGCATCTCCATCCTGATCTCGTCGCTGACGACGTTCAACGTCGGCACGGCGATGCTGATCGTGAACGCGCTGCTGGTCGTGGTGGGCCTCATCTTCCTCGGGCCGAAGCGCATGGGCGTGACGATCTACTCGTCGATGGCGCTGTCGGTCTTCGTCGATCTGTTTGAGCGCATCTGGCCGATGGACGCGCCGTTCACGAACGACACGTTCCTGGAACTGTGCTACGCCGTCATTCTCCCGGCGCTGGGCAGCGCGATCGTGTTCAACATCGGCGCGTCGTCGGGCGGCACGGACATCGTGGCGATGATCCTCTCCGACAAGACGAGCATTGAGATCGGCAAGGCGCTGCTTCTCTCCGATTTTCTGATCGCGCTGGCCGCGGGCGGCCTGTACGGCGTGCGGACGGGCCTGTACTGCATCCTCGGCCTGCTGGCGAAGGCATTCGTCGTGGACGGCGTGATCGAAAACATCAACATCCGCAAGAAGATCACGATCGTCTCCTCGAAGCCCGATGAGATTTTGGACTTCATCATGCGCGATTTGAACCGCGGCGCGACCGTCTACACGGCGCACGGCGCGTTCTCCGGCAAGGATGAGCAGGTCATCACGACGGTGCTGGGCCGCCGTCAGGCCGTGCTTCTGCGCAACCACATCCGCCGCGTCGATCCGCGCTCGTTCATCACGATCGTCAACTCCTCCGAGACCATCGGCAAAGGCTTCCGCTCAATTTAATCAGGGGTTTGCTGCCCTTTGCCGCCGTCCCCTGTTTTTTATCAGGCGCTCGCTGCCCTTTCGCACCGTCCCCTGCGGACGGGCAGGCTTTTGGCTCCCCTCCAAAGGGGAGCTTTTTTGTGCCCTCTTGCCGGGGACGGGGCCAAGGGGCAGGAAACGCCTGTCAGAAACATGAAAAAACCGCCCGACCGGATGGTCAGGCGGTTTTTCTGGCTCCCCCTGTTGGACTCGAACCAACGACCCTGCGGTTAACAGCCGCATGCTCTACCGACTGAGCTAAGGAGGAATATCTGTTGTCAACGTGTTAAATTATACTACCGGATCGCGCGATTGTCAACACCTTTTTTCATTTTTAACAGGCGTTTTTTTGCCCTTTGGTTCCGTCCCCTGCGGAAGAACAAAAAACTGCGTCCCCCGGATAAACGGGGGACGCAGTTGATGAACAAATCGCAGGGGACGGCTGTAAAGGGTCAGGCCGGCCTGTTTTATTTCTGGCGCTGCTTCGCCGCGAGGTCCGCGAGGGCGTCCTTGCGGGAGAGGTTGATGCGGCCCTGCTGATCGATCTCCGTGACCTTGACGAGCAACTCGTCGCCGACCGCGACGACGTCCTCGACCTTCTCGACGCGCTTGGTGTCGAGCTTCGAGATGTGCACAAGGCCCTCCTTGCCCGGGGCGATCTCGACGAACGCGCCGAACTGCATGAGGCGGGTGACGCGGCCCTTGTAGATGGCGCCGATCTCCGGGTCCTCGACGATGGTCTTGATCGTGTTGACGGCGGCCTCGATGTCCTCGGCGTTGACGGCGGAGACGTAGACGGTGCCGTCCTCCTCGATGTCGATCTTGCAGTTCGTCTTGGCGCAGATCTCCTGAATGACCTTGCCGCCCTTGCCGATGACGTCCTTGATCTTGTCGACGTCGATGTGGATGGTCTTCATCTTCGGCGCGTACGGGCTCAGCTCGGCGCGCGGCTCGGCGATGACCGGCAGCATGATCTCGTCAAGGATGTAGAGGCGGCCCTTGCGGCACTTCTCGAACGCTTCCTCGATGATCTCATACGTCAGGCCGTCGACCTTGATGTCCATCTGGATGGCCGTGATGCCCTTCTTCGTGCCGCCGACCTTGAAGTCCATGTCGCCGTGGAAATCCTCGACGCCCTGAATGTCGAGCATCGTCATCCAGCGCTCGCCCTCGGTGATGAGGCCGCAGGAGATGCCCGCGACGGGGGCCTTGATGGGCACGCCCGCGTCCATCAGCGCCAGCGTGGAGCCGCAGATGGACGCCTGGCTGGTGGAGCCGTTGGACGACAGCACCTCGGACACGAGGCGCATCGCGTACGGGAACTCGTCGACAGACGGCAGCACCGGCAGCAGCGCGCGCTCAGCCAGAGCGCCGTGGCCGATCTCGCGGCGGCCGGGGCTGCGCGGGGCGCGCGCCTCGCCGACGGAATACGGCGGGAAGTTGTAGTGGTGCATATAGCGCTTCGTCTGCTCGGGGGAGATGTCGTCGATGATCTGCGCGTCGCGCATCGTCGACAGCGTCGCCGCCGTCAGCACCTGCGTCTGGCCGCGGGTGAACATGCCGGAACCGTGCACGCGCGGCAGCAGGCCGACCTCGGCGGCCAGCGGGCGGATCTCGTTGATGCCGCGGCCGTCGACGCGCTTGCCCTCGTCGAGCAGCCAGCGGCGCACGACGAACTTCTGCATCTTGTACATGATCTCTTCGATCGTGCCCTCGCCCCACTGCTCGGCGTACTGGGCCGAGATGCGGTCGCGGATGGGCAGCAGGCGCGCGTCGCGCACCGTCTTGTCGTCGGTGTCCATCGCGGCCTTGAAGTCGTCGAGGTACTCGGCCTTGACCGCCTCGAACAGGTCGTGATCAAGCTCCATCGACTGGAACTCGATCTTCGGCTTGCCGATCTCGGCGACGATGCCGTTGATGAACTCGATCATCTTCTTGATCTCGACGTGCGCCTCCTTGATGGCGCGCAGCATCGTGTGCTCGTCCACCTCGTTCGCGCCGGCCTCGATCATGACGATCTTCTCCATGCTGGCCGCGACCGTGAGCTGAAGGTCGCTCTTCTCACGCTCGGCGAGCGTGGGGTTCACAACGAGCTTTCCGTCCACAAGGCCCATGTAGACGCCCGCGATGGGGCCCTTCCAGGGGATCTCGGAGATGGACAGCGCGATGGACGTGCCGATCATGCCCGTGATCTCGGGGCTGCAATCCTGATCGACGCTCATGACCGTCATAACGACGGAGACGTCGTTGCGCATGTCCTTCGGGAACAGCGGGCGGATGGGGCGGTCGACGACGCGGGACGTCAGGATGGCCTTCTCGCCGGGACGGCCCTCGCGGCGCATGAAGCTGCCGGGGATGCGGCCGACGGAGTAGAGCTTCTCCTCAAAGTCGACGGAGAGGGGGAAGAAGTCGATGCCCTCGCGGGGCTTCTCGCTCATCGTGACGTTGCACAGAACAGCGGTGTCGCCGTAGCGCACCATGCAGCTGCCCGTGGACAGCGCGCACATCTTGCCCGTCTCGACGACGAACGGACGGCCCGCGAGCGTGGTCTCAAACTTGCGGTACTTGGGGAAGGTCTCTTTGCGGGATGCGAATTCCAATGCCATGTTTCTGCCTCCTTGTTTTGTTGGCCCAGAGGCGCGGCGCATCCGGTTTTAGCAATAAATCCAACGCTCTTTCGTGAAAAAGCGCTCGATTCATTGCTGCAACGCGGACGGCTTTTGACCCTTGGGCGCGTTTTATCAAAAAACACGCAAAGGCAGACGGCGTGCGCCGTCTGCCTTTGGCTTGTTTCTCACTTGCGCAGGCCGAGCTTCGCGATCAGAGCACGATAGCGCTCGATGTCCTTCTTCTGCAGGTACGCCAGAAGGTTGCGGCGGCGGCCGACCATCTTGAGCAGGCCGCGGCGGCTGTGGTGGTCGTTCTTGTTGGCCTTCAGGTGCTCGGTGAGGTGGTTGATGCGCGCGGTCAGCAGCGCGACCTGGACCTCGGGCGAGCCGGTGTCCGTGTCATGCACACGGGCGGAAGCAATGATCTCGTTCTTATCCATGTTCGGTTCTCCTCTTTTTTGATTACTTGCCGTGAACGAAGTGTCGGTAGACCGCGAGGGATGCGCCGGCCACTGCGTCCGGGCGGATGGTGCTGCCGTTCGGACAGCTAATATAGTATATCACGGCCGCGTGCAAAAAGCAAGGATTTTTCCGTGCCTCTCACATCTTCGCGGAATGATATTCCAGCGACGCGGCGGCGGCGCGGCGGACCATGTCCGCGAGCTGTGCGACGCTGTCAAACTTCTGCGTCGGCCACAGCCATTTGCAGAAGCGCACGCGCGCCGTCTCGCCGTAGACGTCGCCGGAAAAGCCGGGCAGGAACGTCTCGCACGTGACGTGGTAGATGTCGTCGCTGACGGTGGGGCGGCTGCCGATGCCCGTCGCGCCGGGGTGGCGCGAGCCGTCGGGCAGCGTGACCTCCGTGATGTACACGCCGCTGCGCGGCACGAGCGTGCCCGCCGGGTAGACCTGATTGATGGTCGGGAAGCCCAGCGTGCGGCCCAGCCCCTCGCCGTGGCGCACGGGCAGCTCGACGGCGTAGTCCTCGCCGAGCATGGCGTTGACCTTCTCGATCTCGCCCGCCGCGAGCGCCGCGCGGATGCGCGTGGACGAGACGCGCTCGCTCTCATATGTGGTGATGGGCATGACGTCCACCTCGATGCCGCGCGCAGCGCACAGCGCGCGCAGCACGTCCACGTTGCCCGCCTTGTTCTTGCCGAACGTGAAGTTCGGGCCGCAGAACACGGCGCGCGCGCCGAGCATCCCGGCGAGCACGTCGCCAACGAACTGCTCCGGCGAGAGCGTGGAGAACGATTCGAACGGCGGGCGCATCACGAAGTCAAAGCCGAGCGACGCGATGCGGCGGCGCTTCTCGTGCGTCTCGAGGATGCGCGCGCCCTTGAAGCCGCCGACGTCCGGCAGCGAGAACGTGAACACCCCGGCCGCGAGGCCGTTTTCGCGCGCCTTTTTCTCGGTGGCGCCGAGCACCGCGCGGTGCCCGAGGTGCACGCCGTCGAAATAGCCCAGCGCGACG
>CALXIU010000116.1 GCA_944388415.1 uncultured Ruthenibacterium sp.
CAGCACGGCCACCACGCGGATCACCGCGTCCCAGCGGATGTTCGCAAACGCATTGGCCACGGCGTTCCAGCGGTACTGGCGGTCGAGGCGGCGGCGCTGCCGCTCGAGACGCCGCAGCTCCGCCTCATAGGGATCGTCCGCGGCGGGCGCGGGCGTGGGTGCGGTCACGGGCGCGGGCGGCTCCACGACGGGCAGCGTGTGACTCGCGGACGAGCCCGCCGCCTGCGCCAGATAATCCGCCCCGACCGGGCCGGAGGCGGCGGAGCCCGTTTCCGGCTGCGCGGGCTGCGGCCGCGCGATCCTGGCCCGGGAGGGCGCGGGTGTCGGTTCCGGCGCCGGTTCGGGCATCGGTTCAGGCTGGCGGGCCGTTTGCGCCTGCTGCTGATAATACGCGCGCCGCAGCTCCTCGAGGGGATCGTCCGGCTGCGCGGCGGACGCGGACCTTTTCTCGCCCGGCGCCGCGCGGAAGCCCGCGCGCAGAAGTTCGTCGATGCTGCGCCCGTCGTTGCGCAGCGGTTCGCCGCAGAACGGACAGGACAAATGCCTTTCCTGAAATACGTATCTGCAATCCTCACATCGGAATGCCAATTCGACCGCCTCCCTGAAGATCCATTTCATCCACCAGAACGGGGATGGGGTAATTTGCCCCGTAGAGCAGACAGCCGTTTCGCAGGCCGGTCAGCTCCTCGGGGTCGATCAAAAGCTGCTGCACCTCCCGCTGCGACTGTCCCGTTCCGTGCGCGGAGAAGATGTGGAACGGCTGGCGCTGCCGGTTGACGTGCTGCTCGCTGACCTGACGATAGTACCGGCCGACGCCCGAGGAAAACGGCTCGGCGGCCAGCGTGCTCGAACATGCAAAGACAAACAGTTCCTGCGTCTGCGTGAACAGCGCGGTCAGGTCCTCCTCGCGGCTCTCGGCGCCGGCGACAGACGACGTATCCTCGGCCAGAATGCCCGTCGTGTAGGGCAGTTCCGTGTGCACGTCGAGGAAGATCCGCTTGAACGCGGGGCTGTTGTTCAGGTTGATGCCGCTCGTGACGAGCAGATACGGCGCGCCGGCGTCGTTCAGCGCGTCAAGTTCCACAGCGAGGTAGTCGAGCACCTCGCGGCGGCTGCCGGGCACGCAGACGCTGATGAGGTTTCCCGTCCGCACCGCCTCGACGATGCTGAGGCCGGTGTGGTCCGCGGCGTTGTCCTGCCGCCACAGCACGCCGCTGAGCCGCTGCGAAAACGCGCGGACGGCGGCAAACGCGCGCTGCTGCACGCCGTCCGCCGACAGGCGGCCCGCCAGCTCGTCGCGCACCTGCTGCGGAAGCGGCGCGAGCACGCTGTTGTACATCTCGGAGTACGGCATCCGCGTGAGCGTCAAGAGGAACGAGAGGTTGAACGGCCAGCGGCCGAACGGCCCGCTTTCCTGCTCGAACAGCGCGCGCAGGATCTCGAGATAGTCCGACAGCGCCGAGCGGAGCGACTGCGACTCGCTGAAAAAGCCGGAATCCCCGGCGGGCGGGACGATCGCGTCGAGCACCGCGCGCTCGGGCAGGCCGTAGAGCGGGTCGTAATACAGCTCTCCGCGGCGGTTTGCCAGATACATCTGGAAGGACGGGTGCGCGCGGCGCACATCGGGAAACATCTGATAAATGCGGCCGAGCTGCGCCTCGAACGCAGGGTCATTGTGGACAAGCACGACGCCTTTTCTGCCGCAGCAGCGCCCGATCTCATGCAGGCCGACGGCGGCCCGCTGTTCGGCGGTGCCGCAGAACGCGCCGAAGCTGACGGCGGCGCCGCCGGAGACGGTACTTCCAAGCGACATCCGATGCGCGCGGCTGACATTTCGGATGTGGTTGATGTGCGCCATGAGTGTTTCTTTCTCCTTTATCCCTTGTCTTTTTCAAAATAGAAGAAAAACGGGTCCGTCTGCGAGGCGAGGCTGACGATGGCATGGCCCGGCGCGAGGCGCTGGACGTGCCAGTGCTCGACCGTGTTGCCATCGCGCTCGCGGTCGATGGGCGAGCGGCTGCCGTTCTCGTACCGGTAGGCGGTGATGTTCGGGCCGAACAGGCGCGTCACGTACTCGCGCGATTCCCAGTCGCGCGTGTTCAGCGCGATGACGGAGCCGAAGCCGCCGAGGATGACCTGTCCGGCCTCGCGTCCGTAGATGGAATAGATCTGGCCCACGCTCTGCAGCCCCGCGACGACAGACACATGCTTTCCGCGCCCATAGTTGATGGCATCCTCGAGATGCGTCATCTTCGGCGCGAGTTTCAACTCGTCCAGGAACAGATGCGTATGGCCGCTGGAGGTGTTGCTCAGCGCCTCTTTCAGCGCGAGGTCGATCAGCAGGCGGTACATGGGGATCAGCGTCTCGCCAATCGCCAGGTCGTACAGGATGAAAATGGTGCGGCCGCCCTTCTCGCGGATGGCGCGGCGGATGGAGAACGGCTTGCGCCCCGGCGCGGCCTTCTTGCAGAACACGCCCTGAAAGCAGTCGTTGAGCATACTGTTCAGCTCGCCGAACACGCCGAGCGCCTGATTGCTGGTGCCGTCGCCGATGTACGAGAGCAGGCTTCTCATATCCGCGTAGAGCTGAAAGCACTTGACGAACTGCGACGCCTTGGAGCGCCGCAGAAACGTGATGAAATCGGCGTTGTTCAGCTTGTCTCCCCAGAACGACGGGTCGTCGCGGCGGCGGCGCACGAAGTAGATGAGCATATTCGCGAAGATGTCGCGCGCCGCGTCGGCGAAGAACGGCTGCGTCTTCGAGCCGCGGTCCTTGAAGAGGACGTTGGCGATCTCGCGCGCGTTCGCCTCATAGTCGACGGGGTCGCTGCCGTCGGCGAGGATCTCCTCGAAGATGTTCCACACGTCGCTGCGGTCGCGGTGGGCCGAGTCGTTGCCGATCATATAGTCGCCGGGCTTGAAGAAGCCCGCGTGCGAGAGGTAGTCGCCCTTCGTGTCGAAGATCAGGCTGACGCCGTCCCGCGGCGCGGCGGCCGTCCAGCGGAGCGTCTGCGCGACGACCTGATTCAGCACGTTCGTTTTGCCGCTGCCCGATCCGCCGATCAGCAGGATGTGCCGGAACACGGACGCCTCGTCGACGGCGAACATGCGGCCGTTCGCCTGATCGCGGAAGAACAGGCGCGGCGTCCCGCCCGACGCGGCGTACTGCCCGTGCTCGACCGAGCTTCCGTAGAGGATGTTCTCGTTCATCACCGCCATGGTCAGCCCTCCGTTCAGTCATCCATGCTCATGTCGCCGCCGTCGCTGGAGAAGTCCGCTCCGCTGTCCTGAGACGCGCCGCTGTCGCTGCCCTGCGAGTGGTCGTCGAAAGCGCCGCGGCCGTCGTCCACCGAGCCGCCGTATTCGCTGCCTGTCGACGGGCCGTCATACGACGTCTGACCGCCAAACGCCTCGCGCCCGTCATCCATGCCCGTACCGCCGTACTCGCTTCCTGTCGACGGGCCGTCAAACGGCGTCTGCTCGCCGAACGCCTCGCGCCCGTCATCCATGCCCGTGCCGCTGTACTCACTGCCCGCCGACGGGCCGTCATACGACGTCTGCTCGCCGGACGCCAAGCGGCCGTCCGCGTCCTCGCCCAGACCCGCTTCGCTCTGTGCCTCGCCAGCCTGCGCGGCCGGGGCGGCTTCGCTCTGCGCCTGGCCGTTCTGCGCTGTCTGGCCGCTTTGCGCCGTTTGGCTGTTCTGCGCCGTCTGGCCGTTCTGTGCCGTCTGGCCGTTCTGTCTGTTCTGACCGTTCTGCAAATACGAAGCGTACTGGCGGTCGAGCATCGAGTCGATCGCCTGATAGCTCTTGCTGGGATTTTCCGGAACGACGCCCTTCTCGCGGTCTTCAATGACGCTTTGCAGCGTGCGCTCGATGTTGGGGTCGTTGTAGCGGTACGCCGCGTCGGCCAGCGCCGCGCGGAACGAGTCGTCCTTCACGGACGTGAGGTAGTCGTTCCTCGACGCGTCCAGCTTGCCGGCGGCCTTCTCGTAGTCGGACAGCGCCTGCAGCGTCCGCGCCTGTCCGACGGCGTACGCCTCCTTCTCGACGCCCTGAATGCGGTAGAGGTCGCCGTCGAAGTCCGGGTCGACATAGGTAGACGGTATCCGGCCCTGGCTCTGCTGCACGCCGTGCGTGCCCTCGTGATATACAGTGTCGAGCGTATTCCACGAGGGCGCGAGCGCGTTGGTGCGCGCCTCGCACTTCTCGCCGTTTTCGCCGTCGTAGTGCGTCACGAACTGGCCGTCGCGCACGAGGCTGGTGTTGAGGCAGATCGTGTTTCCGTTCTGCCAGCCGTAGCACGCGCCCTCCATCTGCTCGTGCGTGACGCGGCACGGCTCGACGTTGTGCTCGGCGGCGTAGCGGTTCTCGACCTCCTGACAGGCAGCCATCCGCTGCGAAAACGACAGCGAGTTCCACTGTTCCGTACTGAACAGCGCCGTCAGCTGCTGTTGGGATACATTCGCGTACATCGTCGGGTAGCGGTCGCCCTTCGCCATGCTTACCACCTCCGCAGAATGAGTGCCTTACCGTTCAGTTCGTCCTTCAAATAGGCGTCCATCAGGACGACCGCCTGAAGATAGCTGCAATTTTTCCGCATCGCGCGGATCAAATACAACGAGAACTCGCCGTGGCGCAGCTCCGCCATCTCGCCCTCCCGGACGTACCGGCGCAGCGGCTCGTCGAAGCGGTCGTCCAGCATCCCGGCATATTCCTTCGCCGTCTCCTCGATCGCGCGGCGGTCCCACTCGGGATGGTCGGCGGCCACAAGCGCCTCCAGCTCTTTCACACTCACGGAACGGATCATCTCTCTCGCCCTCCTGCTTTTGATTCAAACTTACTATATCAGATATTTTCTTCATTGACAATCGTTATTTTGCATAAAACTGATTGTTTTTTCTTGAGACTTCATATTTCCTCTTGATATTTCGCATCCAGCGTGATATAGTAAGATCAGTAATCTACCATCACATCAGTCTGGAGGCGATTATGAAACGAGACATGGCACAGGAGATCATCATTTTGCGCGCAAAGCATTCCCTGACGCAGCAGCAGTTTGCGGAGAAGCTGGGCACGTCCCAGCGGACAGTGGCCGCCTGGGAGTCGGGAGATTCCGTTCCGCGCAAGACGATGCGTGTGAGGATCGCACGGTCGTTCGATCTCCCCGATCAATATTTTCTGGACGGAAACGAACCGTCCGAGCCTGACACTGCGAATGAACAGATCGACAAGATCATGACGCAGATCGACGGCGTGCTGTCCGACTCTGATTCGTTTTCCTCCGAGGAGGAAAAGAGCCGCATCCTGAAGCGGTTTCAGGAGGTGCTCACGGAGATGCCGCTCTCTCAGGAGGAGCGGAAACCCTGACAGCCGAACAACAACAAGGTAAGGAGAGAGGAATCATGGCCACCCAAAAGGGCGCAAGCATCCCCTACAACGTTCTGAACAAGCCCGTCATCGGACTGGATTTCGGCAACTACAATTCGTTCCCCTGCTTCATCCGGAACATCAACGCGAACACGCGCCTCGGCGGCGAAGCGCGCGATCTGCTGCCCAGCACGGATCAGAGCTTGCGCGACGGCATCCCGAGCGTGTACTTCTATTCGAAGGCGCTCGGCGTGCTGTGCGGCGAGAGCGCCATCCGCAGCATCGCGACTCCCGTTCAGAACAGGATGCGCTACCTCAAGGGGCATCTGGACGAGTCGTTCACGCTGGACGGCAAGAAGATCGGCTACAACGAAGCCATCACCGCCGTGATCCAGCACTGTGTCCGCACCGCCAACAAGGTCCTGAGCGCCGAGTGGGGCGTGACGACGAATCTGGTGACGCTGGCCTACCCGACCGTGTACCCCTTCGCGTGGCTGCAGCGTCTGATCGAGCTGGCGGAGAAGGCGACGCTCGAGGACGGGCAGCACGTGAAGGTGGTCGGGACGATCATGGAGCCGGCGGCCGCGTCGCTGGATTTCCTGGTCGAGGGCATGAAGACGACGAAGGAGACGACGGTGCTGGCGTACGACCTCGGCGGCGGCACGTTCGACCTCGCGCTCGTCTCCGCGTACCCGGAGGGCCGCAAGGACGCCGACGGCGACACCTATTACTATGACATCATCGATCATCGCGGTCTGGAAAATGTGGGCGGCGCGGCGTACGACGAGATCATGTACAACCTGCTTCGCGCAAAGTTCAAGTTCCCGCTCAAGCCGTCGCACGAGCGCATTCTGCGCACGCAGGCGGAGGCCGCAAAGATCGAACTGTCGCGCGATACCATGGCAAAAGCCGAGCTGTTCTACGACGACGAGACCCAGGAGGCCCTCGTGTCGCGCGAGGAATTCGAGCGCGCGTCGCGCGACCTGCTGATGAAGACGATCGAACTGACGCAGAAGTTTCTTGCTGACCATCCCAGCCAGCAGCCAGACGTGATCGTCCTGACCGGCGGCGCGAGCCAGATGCCGATGGTCAAGCAAGCGCTGGAAGCTGCGCTGCCGCAGTACAAGGGCAAGATCCGCGACTGGCGCCAGAGCCGGGCGATCGCGTACGGCGCGGCGCGCTTCGGCGCGGTCGAGAAAAACCGCGACCCCGTCGCGCAGCCCAAGCCCATCGTCCGGCCGCGCACCCGGTACGACCTCGGCATCCGGTTCTTCTACCAGAACTCGACGAAGCAGTACATCTCCACGTACGTTCCCGCCGGGACGCTGCTCCCCTTCGAGGGAAAATTCGAACTCTCGGAGACGAAATATGCCACCCGCATTTCCTCGTTCCACGTGTTCGAGGCCAAACGCGACAAACCGAACTGCGACAACATCGCGGAGGATTACGTGGAGATCGCCTGCGTGACACTTGACCACGGCAGGGAGGTGCCCCCAGGCACGGAGAGCGAAACGCGCCTGTGCGTGGACGAGCGCGGTCTGCTGAAGGGCGAGGCGCGCGACCCGAAGGATCACACAAAGACATTCACATGCACCACGGAATTGAAAAATCTGTATTACTGACCGACGCCGAAAGGAGAGAAAACCATGAGCAACGCCAACCGCCTGCCGGACGGCATTCTCGGTCTGGACGCCGGCAACAAGTACGGCTACGTCTCGCTGTTGGATGACCCGGCGAAGGACCCGGTCGCGCTGTTTCCGACGACCAGCGAGCGCCTCGCGAGGCTGAGCAAGCTGGGAATGCTGACGGCGGCCTATGTGACGCCGCCCTCGGGCGCGCCGATCGAGGTGTTCACAAACGGCAAAGCCGCCGAGGAGGCGCGCATCCGGCAGCCCGAACAGCTGGTGCGCGCCGTCAAGACGTGGATGGGCAAGACGACGGCCATCTCCGTGCCCGGCGTCGACAAGCCGGTGAATCCCGACGACATCTACGCCGCCGTCGTGCGCGACCTCGTCAAGCTCGCGTGCGAAGAGCGGAAGAACAAGGGTCTCGCGCCGTGCCGCGACGTCGTGTTCACCTTCCCCGCCGTGTTCGCGGACAACGCGCCGCTTTTAGAGCGGATGCAGCGCAGCATCGAGCGCGTCGAGATCGACGGCGAGCCGCTGCGTGTGGCGGGCCGCCTGCCCGAACCGGCGGCTGTCGCCATCGACCGTCTCTATTACATGCAGCACCTCGCGCCCGAGGCGGTGCGGCTGAACGCCGACGAGTTCACGGTGCTCGTCTATGACCTCGGTCATGGCACGTTCGACGCGGCGGTGGTGACGGCGCGCAGCAAGGGCGAGCCGTACAAGCTGCACATGCAGAGCGGCCACCCCGAGGTGGGCGGCAAAAACTTTGACGAGATCCTGTACAACGAATTGTGCCGCCAGCTGCGCGAGAACGGCTGGGAGCCAAGGACGCCTCGCGACCGCGAGGCGGTGCTCGCCGCCGCCGTCCAGGCAAAGCTGGAGCTGACGGATCAGCCCGTCAGCGTGCAGCAGATCCCCGCGGGCGACGAGTATCTCGACGTGACCGTCACGCTCGAGACGTTCGAGGCGCTGAGCGAACATCTTCTGACGCAGACGCTCGAGATCGTCCAGAACCTGCTGGACGAGGCCGAGGCGAGCGGCATCCGCATCGACTCCATTGTGCTGTCGGGCGGCGCGAGCCAGATGCCGATGGTCAAGCGCGGACTGGAGCAGCTGACGGAGGGCAAATTGCCGATCAACCTGTACCGCCCCAGTCAGGCTGTTTCGTTCGGCGCGGCGCGGTACGCGTACGGCATCCGCCAGCGGCTCGCGGCGGCGCAGCAGAACCCCGCGCCTCAGACGAAGCCGCAGCCGAACCCGGTGCTTGAGCAGCGCACGGACTGCTGCTACGGCATCCGGATGCCCGCGCCGGGCAAGCCGAAGGGCGTCGAGGTGCGCTACCTGCTGAAGTGCGGCAAGACGCGGCCCGCCGTGTCGGAGACGATCACGTTCACCGCCGCCTCCCCGCGCATTCAGGTGATCGTCTACCGCTCGAAGGAGAAGAACAGGTCTCTGGAGACCGGGACGCCGGACGTCGACGCCGAGTCGATGCTGTGGTTCCCGTTCGACGTGACGCCCGGCGCGGTGTGCACCGTGCGCATCACGGCGAAGGAGAACTATGACGTCGAGGTGGAGCTTGTCACGGACAAGGACCCCGTCCGCCGCAAGAGCACAGGCGACCTCATGAGGGATCTGATATGAGACGGCGGATCGTATACATTCTCAACACACCAACACGGAGAAGGAGATCGGATATGGCCAGCATTCCCATTGAGTCCCCCCAACCCGGGCCGGCAAAGGACGTTCGGCCCGAACCGACCGCGCGCGAACTGTACTACGGTTTTCGCCAGAACCATGCCGATGCGGCATCGTACAAGCAGCACTATCGCGAGCTGCGCGACGCGGTCAAAGCCGAGCTGGAGCAGCAGGGCTTCTGTACGCTGATCGACAGCGCGCTCGAGCAGAAGACGAGCCTCAGCGCCGCCGCGTACGCCGCGCTACAGGATCTTGCGGCGGAGTACGGCGGCGAAAAGCCCGCGGATGCCGGTCTGGCAAACATTCCGCATCTCAATCTGGTACGGCCGATTTACTGGCTGGACGGCGGTATGCTGATCCAGCACAGCGGCAAAATGCACGACACGCTGACATTCGTCCGGCAAGCAGGCCGCAAGAAGCACGTGGAGGCGCTCAAGGCGCGCGCCGCCTCGCCGGGCGGCGAGGATCCCCGTCGGATCCTGGCCGATGCGAAGGAGACGGTCAACAAGGTGCGCGCAGAGGTGGACAGCATCCGCAATCAGGCGCAGATCGAGGCGGACGCCGCCATAAAAAAAGCGCGCAACGACGCCGCGAATATCGTCTGCGCGGCCAACAGCCAGGCGGAGACCATCGTGCAGAACGCGCGCCTCGAAGCCCAAAGCATCGCCGCGAGCAACCAGAAACAGGCGAAGGAGAAGGCGGACGCGCTCGTGCGCGAATACCTCGCGGACGAGCAGAAAAAGCTGCGCCGCGAGTGCGACGAGAGCGTCTGGGCGCTGTCGCAGCAGACGCTGGCCGCCGCGCGCAGCGCCGACGAGGTGCACGCCGAGATGTGCGGCAAGACGAACGAGTTCCACAAGGAGTGGGTGCGCACGATGGACGAGGCGATCGCGAAGCTCGACGCGGTGCGCGGCGAATTCTACCGCCATCTGCACGACTGGCAGGTGGCGCTGTACCCGCGCGAGATCGGCCCGCTGGCCGAGCGCTTCCAGGAGCTGTACCGCATCGTCAACGTGGAGAAGATCGTCCGCGAGGAGATCGTGTTCCAGTCCCTCGCCGGGGGCGAGAAGCCCTCGCCCGGCGCGGTGGCGGCGCTGGAGAAGCTGAATCGGACGCTGACGACGTTCCTGCGCCGCTTTGAGACGGCGCTGAACGGGCTGGGGCTCTACGCGTTCTACCCTGAGGCCGGCGAGGCGTTCGACGCGATGCAGCACGAGTGCGAGGACAGCGGCGTCTCGCCCGCCGGCAAGCGCATCGCGGCGTGCATCGTGCCCGGCATCAAAAAGAAGGCGGCGGACGGCCTCGGCGACGACGTTGTCGTCCCGGCGTCCGTCACCATCGAGGAGGAGGGCGGCGCATGAGCATCACATCGTTTGAGGCGGCCGCCCGGTACGACCTGTCCGCGCGGCCCGCGGCGGGCGACCGCCGCTGCCTCGTGCTGGACCTTGAGCATTGCGCCGCCGGATACTGTGAGTGCACCGGCGCGGGCGAGATAAAACTGGCTGCGCAGTGGGCCGCACCGGACGCGCGCGACGTGTGGAGCGAAGCGGCCGCGCGCCTCGCGCCCGGCGCGGAGGGCGCGCTCGAAGAGCAGCTGACGCTGCTGAACAGCCGCCTGTCGAACTATCTTCTCTCTGAGCGGCTGCGGGACGCGCCCGCGTTCCGGACCGGCGAGCGCGAGCTGACGTGCGCGGAGGCGCTGGAGCTGCTGGAGCCCGTGCTCGCCGCGGTGCGGCAGCTCGCGGACGAGGCGCGGCGCCTCGCCCCGGACGCGGACGACGCGGCCGTCATCCTGACCGGGCGTGCCGCGCGGCTGTGGATCGTGGACTACGCCGTGCGCGAGCGCCTGTCGGCCGACCCGCTGCTGCCGGACGCGCGGTTTGTCAACAGCGAGTACGCGGACGCGCCCGACGCGATCGTCGCGCTGGGCGAGGAGCTGGACCGCAAAGCGCGCCGCGTGGGCCACGACGTCGCGCTCGTTGCTGAGGACGAGACGGGGGCCGAGCGTGAGCTTGCGCTGGCCGCCCGCGATCAGGACCGCGCGGAGCTGGCGTCGCCCGCGTACGTCGGGCCGATGTTCATCGCGGACGGAGACGCCGTCCGCGTGCGGGTGGACGGCGCGCTGCGCGAGCTGGCGCTGCCCTACGCGTCCGGCCCTTCCGGCGGCGATCTGATCGACGTCGCCGCCGGCTGCGGCGACAAGGGGCCGGAACTTGTCATCCGGCGAACCCTCTTCCCGACGCGGATCTACCGGGTGGGCCTCGCATGAGCCGCCGGGAGTGCAGGAACATCAATATGACGCTGGGAGGGACCACAATGGACGCAAAACAGAAACAGATGCTCGGACGCCAGCTCGAGCAGCAGGCGGCTGTGCTCGGGACAAAGAGC
>CALXIU010000117.1 GCA_944388415.1 uncultured Ruthenibacterium sp.
ACGCCGAGATGGGGAACCACACGGGAATGTGGAACGAGTTCGTGTAGTACTCGCGGTCGGTCACGCCGGGGATCTTGCCGTAGCGCTTCTGGTCCATGCGGATGAAGCGGCCGGACAGGCCCTCGGCGGGCGTGGCCAGAAGGCCGTAGTTGAGGCCCGTCTGCTTCGAGCGCTTGTCGCAGAACTCGCGCATGTGGCCGACGATCTCGAGCCCCTTCTTCTGCATCTCCTCGCTCTCGCCGTGGTGGTGGCCGTACAGCGCCGTCAGCGTCTCGGCCAGGCCGATGAAGCCGATGGACAGGCTGCCGTGGCGGAGCACCTCGCGCACCTCGTCGTTCGGGCCGAGCTGGTCGGAGTCGAGCCACACGCCCTGACCCATCAGGAACGGGTAGTTGTAGACGTGCTTCGCCGCCTGGATCTCGAAGCGGTCGTACAGTTGCTGGGCCACGAGCTCGAGCATCGCGTCGAGCTTCTCATAAAACGCCTTCTCATCGCCCTTCGCCTCGATGGCGATGCGCGGCAGATTGATGGACGTGAACGAGAGGTTGCCGCGCGAATAGGCGATCTCGGCGTCGGGATAAGCGGTGTTGGCCATGACGCGCGTGCGGCAGCCCATCGTGGCGACCTCCGTCTCGGGGTGGCCGGGCTTGTAGTACTGGAGATTGAACGGCGAGTCGAGGAACACATAGTTCGGGAACAGGCGCTTGGCGCTGACCTTGCACGAGTACTCGAACAGGTCGAAGTTCGGGTCGCCGGGGTTGTAGTTGACGCCCTCCTTCACCTTGAAGATGTGGATCGGGAAGATCGGCGTCTCGCCGTGGCCGAGGCCCGCGTCCTCCGCCTTGAGGATGTTGCGGATGGCGACGCGCCCCTCGGGGCTGGTGTCGGTGCCGTAGTTGATGGACGAGAACGGCGTCTGCGCGCCGGCGCGGGAGTGCATCGTATTGAGGTTGTGCACAAAGCCCTCCATCGCCTGGAACGTCTCGCGGTCGGTGCGGCGCAGCGCGCGGGAGCGCACGTGCTTCACAAGGTGCAGCGCGGCCTCGTCCGACAGGCGGCCCGTGTCCGCGATGACCTTCGCGGCGGCCTCGTCAAAATCGGCGATGTTCGTGCCGAGGCGCGGCTCCTCGCCGGTGGCGGCGCGGCCAGCCTCGACGGCCATCTTCGCGAGGACGGATTCGTCGTAGCTGTCCAGCACGTCCTCGAGCGCGTCCTGCAGACCGCCCTCGTACATCTTCGCGAACGTCTTGCGCACGCCCTCGGCCATCGCGTAATCGAAGTTCGGCACGCCCTGGCCGCCGTGCTGGTCATTCTGGTTGGACTGGATGGCGATGGCCGCCAGCGCCGCGTAGCTCGCGATGCTCTGCGGCTCGCGCAGATAGCCGTGGCCCGTCGAGAAGCCGCCGTGGAACAGACGCAGCAGGTCGATCTGGCAGCACGTCGTCGTCAGCGCGTAGAAGTCGAAGTCGTGGATGTGGATGTCGCCCTCGCGGTAGGCCTTCGCCTGCTCGGGCGTGAGCAGATACGCGGCGTTGTACGCCTTCGCGCCCGCCGTGCCGATCTGGAGCATCGAGCCCATCGCCGTGTTGCCGTCGATGTTCGCATTGTCGCGCTTCATGTCCGAAACGCGCGCGTCCACGCTGGTGATCTCGTCGATGGCGCGCATCAGGCTGGTGTTCGCCTCGCGGATGCGCGTGCGGTTGGCGCGGTACAGGATGAACTGCTTGGCAGCGTCCTCACAGCCCGCGCGCATCAGTTCCTGTTCCACCGCGTCCTGGATCTGTTCGATCTTCGGCGGTTCGGAGCCGCACTGCGCGGTCAGGCGTTCCTCCACCGCGTTGGCCACCTGCGCGGCCAGCGCCGCGTCTCCGGCGCCCGAAGCCTCAAGTGCCTTCAGGGCGGCGGCGGCGATCTTCGCCTCATCGTACAGCACCACGCGCCCGTCGCGCTTGACAATGCTCTTGATCATGGTTCGATTCTCCGTTCTTTATCTGAATTGTCACGCCGGTCTTTTCACCCCTCCCGGCGCGGCCCGAAATGTTGAGCACGCTTATCATTATTGCACTAGATATAGTGTGTGTCAAGGAGAAAAGAAAAACATTTTGCCCCCAAAATTTTGTGAATTTTGCCACTGGTTTGCCATCGGGTTTTCCGCGCGGTATAATTGGGATGTTTCATCACACATCCGCACACCCCCTGTGCACTTTGGGAGGCCCTGCATGGCAGAAATTGGTCAAAATCGAATTACAAATGGTATAAATTATACATTATTCTACAAAAAGGTGCGTAATCTGAACCTGCGCGTGCGGCGCGACGGCTCGGTGGCACTGTCCGCGCCGCGCCGCTGTCCGGTGCGCGAAGCCGACGCGTTCGTGGCGTCCAAAGCCGCGTGGATCGTCCGCGCACAGGCGCGCATGGCGGCGGCCGAAACACAAGATATAGTGGTTGACACCATCGACCGCGACGAGGCGGCCGCACGCTTTGATGAGGTCGTGCGCCGCTTCTATCCGTATTTTTCGCACCGCGTGAGCC
>CALXIU010000118.1 GCA_944388415.1 uncultured Ruthenibacterium sp.
CTGATCCATGGCAAGCGCACGATACACGCTCAACATCACGCCCGACCCGCCCGAGGAGCCGCCTCATGAGATGACGGCCAAGGAGAAGCGGGCAAACTTCTGGTTCTACTACAAATGGCACGTCCTCGTCGGCTTGTTCGTCGTGATCGTCGCGGCGCTGCTGCTCAAGGACGTCCTGTTCCGCACAGAGCCCGACTACACCGTCGGCGTGCTCAGCGAGACGGGCCTTCCCACCGGCGCCGCCGAGGCGCTGGCGGAGAAATTCGCCGAGTTCTTCGACGACCGCAACGGCGACGGGAAGGTCGTCGTCGCCGTCGAGGACTACGCGCTGCCGCTCGACGAGGACGGCGTCGACCCCTACAGCGTGATGGCCGCGACGACGCGCCTGACGGGCGACATCGCCGCGCGCACCAGCGTGCTGTTTTTGACGGACAACGCCCCGGCCTACGCCGCGAAGGTGGGCGTGTTCGTCACGGAGGACGGCGACGTCGTCGAGGAGGGCGAGACGGCCGACGAGGAAGCGCTCGGCCCGCTGTGGAGCGAGTGCCCGGCGCTCGCGGGGATCGGCGAGGCCGAAGACATGATGGGCAGCACGTTCAAGGTCGACGAGCTGATGGCGGATTTCCGCATCCTGCGCCGCGTCTTCCCCGACGAGGCGATGGAGAAGAAGGACGACGCCGCGAACTACAGCGGGAGCATGGCCGCCTATGAGGCCATGACCGCCCGGTGACGGCGCTGGCGCGCCTTGTGCGCCGCCTGTGGCGCACAAAACCGCAGCGCCGCCGGCCGGCCGGGCGCTGCGAAAACCCCTACCGCCGCTTTTACACAAATGACAACAGCGCGTCGCAGCTGGCCCGCGCGGCCCGCGCGCGGCGCGCGGAACGGAGTGACAGGCAATGCCGCTGATCATCCCGCGGGAGCTTCCCGCCTACAACGCGCTGGAAAAGGAAAATGTGTTCGTCATGCACCGCGCCCGCGCCATGACGCAGGGCATCCGTCCGCTGCGCATCCTGCTGGTGAACCTGATGCCCACGAAGATCGCCACGGAGACGCAGTTCGCGCGCGTGCTCGCGAACACGCCGCTGCAGGTGGAGCTGTCCTTGCTGCGCATGGACTCGCACGAGTCGCGCCACGTCTCGGCCGCGCACCTCGAGGCGTTCTACAAGACGCTGGATGAGATCGAGAACGAGCGCTACGACGGCATGATCATCACGGGCGCGCCCGTCGAGATGATGGAGTTCGAGGACGTGGACTACTGGCCCGAACTGTGCCGCCTGATGGACTATTCCGTCACGAACGTGTACTCAACGCTGCACATCTGCTGGGGCGCGCAGGCCGGGCTGTACCGCCACTTCGGCATTCAGAAGCACGTGATGGACAAGAAGGTGTTCGGCGTGTTCGCGCACCGCATCTCGCGCCCGGGCAGCCCGCTCGTGCGCGGGTTCGACGAGGTGTTCTGGGCGCCGCACTCGCGCCACACCGAGGTGCGCCGCGCCGACGTGGCCGCCTGCGGCGCGCTGCGCATCATCGCCGAGAGCGACGAGGCCGGCCTGCACATCGTGTCCACGGACTCCGGCCGTCAGATCTACGTCTTCGGCCACATGGAGTACGACAAGTACACGCTGCGCGACGAGTACGAGCGCGACCTCGGCAAGGGCCTGCCCATCGACCCGCCCAAGGGATATTTTGAGGGCGGCGACCCCGCGCGCGACGTCGTGTTCCGCTGGCGCAGCCACGCGAACCTGTTCTATTCGAACTGGCTGAATTACTACGTCTATCAGCCCACGCCGTACGACCTCGGCGACCTGCCGAAGATCGCCGGCCTGCGCGGCTGAGGCAAACAAAGCGGGGAAGGGGCGCGCGCCCTTTCCTCAGCTTGTCGATAAACCTTAAAACGTGTGCGTTTTGCCTCCCCTTGAGGGGAGGTGGCCCGAAGGGCCGGAAGGGTGAACTGCACGAGCCTGAAAATTTATTTTGAACATCGGTCAACGAGTGCAATTCACCCCTCCGCCTCGCATTCGCTCGGCACCTCCCCTCAATGGGGAGGCTACCCGCTGTTTTTACGCAGCGAACTTTTTCGACGAACTCAGGGAAGGACGCTCGTCCTTTCCTTTTTCTGTGGAGGGATGGAAATGGCGGATCTGGAGGGAAGCGGCGTGTTCATCCGCCCCGCGCGGGAGGACGACTGCGCCGCGATGGCGGCGGTCTACGCGCCCTACGTGCTGGAGACGGACGTGTCGTGGGAATCCGCGCCGCCGGACGCGGCGGAGATGGCGCGCCGCCTGCGCGAACATGCGGCGCAGGGCTTCGCGTGGCTCGTGGCAGAGCGGCGCGGCGAGGTACTGGGCTACGCGTACGCCGGGCGCTTCGGCGAGCGGCCTGGTTTCGACTGGGACGCGGAGCTGAGCGTCTATGTCGCGCCGGACAGCCGCCGCTGCGGCGCGGGCTCGGCGCTGTACGCGGCGCTGCTGGCCTGTCTGCGGCGGCAGGGCTATGTGAACGCGTACGCGCTCGTCACGTCGCCGAATCCCGGCAGCGAAGCGTTCCACACGAACCTCGGCTTCCGCCGCGCGGCGCTTTTGCCAGGCGCGGGACGCAAGTTCGGACGCTGGGTCGGCCTCGCGTATTATCACGTGCCGCTCGCGCCGCTCGCGGACGAGCTGCCGCGCCCGCGCCCGATGAGCCCCGCGGACGCGGCCGAGTACCTGCACCGCCGCCGTCTCGACGGCACGCCGCGCGCGGTGCTGGGCACGAAGCGCCTCGAGCTGCGCGAGATGACGCAGGCGGATTTCCCCGCGCTGTGCGACGTGCTGTGCGACAACGCCGTCATGACCGCCTACGGCGGCGCGTTCGACCGCGCGATGGTGCAGGACTGGCTCAACCGCCAGTGCATCCGCTATGACCGCGACGGCTTCGGGCTCTGGCTCGCGGTGGAGAAGTCCACCGGACGCCCCGCCGGGCAGATCGGCGTCACGATCCAGTCGTGGCCCGGCCACGGCGACGTGTTCGAGACGGGCTGGCTCCTCAGCGCGGACATGCAGCACCGGGGCTTTGCCACCGAGGGCGGGCGCGCCTGCATCCGCTATATCCGCGAGACGCTCGGCGCGCAGCACGCCTATGCCATCATCCGCGACACAAACCTGCCCTCCCAGCGCGTCGCCCTCCGCCTCGGCATGGCCGCCCGCGGCCGCTTCACCAAACATTACCGCGGCGAGGAGATGCCGCACATCGTCTTCTCCACCTGATTTTCACATGCGTCTGTTGCCCTTTGGCACCGTCCCCCGCGGCTTATCAAAAAGCGCGCTCCTCCAAAGGCAATGGGGAGCGCGCTGATCGGCAAGCAGCAGGGGACGGTCATAAAGGGCAGAAAGCCCCTGTCAAAAGTGTACGTTTGAACGAACCGTGCGGGGGGCTTGCTGCGGGGGCGGTATCCGGGCGATACCGGGCATAAATATGGAGGAAAAGAGCGCCGGAAAAGGCGGGAGCGAACGCGCTCGCGCCGGGACCGGCCGAAAACGACAGGAAAATGACCCGTTTTACCTTTTTCGACGGGTGATGCCAAAGCCGCATTTTTATTGCATAATAAAAATGCGGTCATTTTTTTTCGCCGCGCTCCCCGAACAGGAGGACAGACGCGTAAAAGATCTTGTTTTCGCATCGGAAATCGGCCGAGCCGCCGTGCCGCCGCGCGATGTCGCGCACGGATGCGGTGCCCGTTCCGAAGCCCTCGTGCTTGGAGGATCGGAAGCGGCCGTCCTGTCCGACGGAGGGCTCTTCCAGACAGGTGTTGTCCACGACGAGCGCGATGCGGCCGTCCTTTTCCTCCGCGCGCAGGCGGATGAACGGCGCGCACTCCGTCACGCCGCGGCACGCGTCCAGCGCGTTCTCCAAAAGGTTGCCCAGGATGGCGCACAGCTCCGGCTCGCTGACGCACGGCCGCTCCGGGATGCTGACGCGGACGGAAAAATCCACCTCCGCCTTGCGGGCCTCTTCATTATAATAGCACACGATCGTGTTCACAGCCCAGTTGCGGCAGAACGTGTAGCTCGTGTCGGGCGGAAGCGATTCCTCATACCGCTCCACATACGCGCGCAGCGCGTCGCGGCTGCCGTCCTGCAAATAGCCGCGGATGATGCGCAGATGCTGGCGCAGATCGTGGCGCGCCTGCGTGGCCTCCTGGATATGGCGCGTCAGCTGGTTGTACTGCGTGCGCTGCATCGCCAGCAGCGTGTCCTGGCGCGCGGCGCGTTCGCGCAGAAGCGTCTCGCGCTGCACGGCGTCGAGCGCGTACAGCAGAACGCCGTAGATGACGAACATCGACGCGATCAGCACCCCGCGCGAGATCAGGAACCGGGGCTGGCGCACGGCCGCCGGCGTGAGGTCCGTCGTGTACAGCAGCACCACCAGCGTCATGAACGCCGGCAGCACCCACACGACGCGCCACAGCGCGGGCGCGTCCGACTGGAGCACGCGGTCCTTCGTGTTGTGCAGAAACAGCAGGATCAGCGGCGCCGTCAGCGCGAACACCGCCATCAGGATGACAGCCGAGCGCGGGCCGGTGAACACCATGTTCGGCCGGAAAAACAGCGACGCTTCCACGAACATCGCGATGCCGCGCACCACCGCGATGTAGTCCATGATGAAGATGTACAGGAACAGGACCTTCCAGATGTTCACCCGCACGGACGAGAGGTAGATCAGCAGGCACGCCGCCACGAACGGCACGTTCAGGATCTGATAATTGCGCCCTGTCATCAGCATGTATCCGTAGCCCGCCGAGTACGCCAGCTGGCTGACGGCGATCAGCAGGGCCGCCACCCATCCCGGAAACCGGAGCTGACGGCGGAACGGGTAGTACGACAGCAGGCGGTACGGGAGCGTATCGACGACGGAGCAGACAAATCCGGTCCAGAATTCGGACATCAAAACGCGTCCCCCTTTCGCAGACGGGAAAAGATGTAGTCCGAAAACGCCGCCTTCGTTTCACGGATCCTGCGGCGGCTGCAAAAAAACGTCTCGCCGGATTTGAGAAGGATCTCCCCGTCGGCGGCGATGTCCTGCACGTGCGAGAAATTCACCAGAAGGCTGCGGCCGCACAGATAAAACCTTCCGCTTTTCGGCAGCAGCTGCGCCAGCTCCGACAGCGTCTGGCGCGCCGCGATATCGCCCGACGCCGTGTGCACCACGATGCCGTGGCGCACCGTCTCCGCATAGAGCAGGTCGTCCAGCGGCACGGGCCGCGGCGACGGCGCGACGCCCTGCCCGGCGCTCTCCAGAAGTTCCACGAACGCCGCCGGCTCCAGCCGCTCGCGCAGCTCCTTCAGGCACCACGCCACCTTCTCCGCCCGCACGGGCTTGATCAGATAATCCAGCGGATGCGCCGCGTAGCCGTCGAGCGCGAACTCCGTCTCCGACGTCGTGAAAACGATGGGCACGCGCTCGTCGACGCGCCGCAGCTGCATCGCCGCGGCGATGCCCGTCATCCCGCCGGGAGCGAGCATGATGTCCAGAAACACGGCGCTGTACGACCCGCGCCGGAGATCCCGCAGAAACGCCTCGCCCGACGGGAAGAACGAAAATTCCGCCTCCTCGCCGTTCGCGGCGCAGTTTGTCCGGATCAGTTCCGTCAGACGCTGCCGGTCCGCGTCCAGATCCTCCACAATTGCAAAATGCACGTTGAAGCCCCCCGCGCGGCGTTCGACACGCCGCGACCAATTAGCCCGAAGTTCGACCGTTTGGCCCGATGTCGTTGCGGCCGGAAACGGGCTGTGATATCCTGAGAATGAGACAGAGAGCGATTTTCGGGGGAGGTGCGGCCATATGGAACGATTTGCAGCGCACAACATGGTGCGCGTCGTCATCTATGCCGATCCCCCGAAAGAAGCTGAGGCGATCGAGCCTCTGCTGCGCCAGACCATCCTCTCGCGGCGCCAATGGCCGCTGATCCAGAAATTTCCCGGCGATCTGCCCGGTTTCCTGCGATACGTCGCCGGAAATCCCTACCTCATCATGCTGGTGGCCGCGCCGGGCCCGACGGGCTCGCACGTCGTGCGGCAGATCCGTCAGGCAAACCCCGCGGCGCGCCTCGTCTGGCTGTCCGACCGTCAGAACGCGCTGGACGCCTACGGCGAACACGTCACGGCGTTCGGCTCGCTGCCCGCCACCGGGCGCACGCTCGAAGAAGTCATGGACGCCTGCGACGTGCGGGGCAGAACATCGCCGTTCTTAGTATAGCACAAAGGTCTATTTTGCGACAAGAAATTCTTCCGAAAATGCCCAATAACGGGCAGATTGTCAAATTTTTCCAGTCAAAAGGAGGGCGGGGCCATGCGTCAGGACTTGCAGGCAAAGCGGCAGGAAAAGCGCGAGACGCTTCGGAAGCTCACCGCCCCGCAGCACCTCACCACCACATGGTTCACCGAGCACCGCAAGGTCGAGGGCTATGAGCAGGACCGCGAGGTCCACGACTTCTACGGCTGCGACCGCTTGTGGAAAATGGAGACGGCCTTCGCCCGCGTCCAGATGGGCTACGATCCCAAAAAGGGCCAGAGCTTTCTGTTCGCGAACCTCAAGACGTCCATCTTCGGCAACGTCGCCTCGCGCGAGCAGCGCAAAATGGACGAGCGCCAGCGCATGAAGACGCTCAAGACCGGCACGCAGAACCTCGCCTACAGCGCCCGCCGCCGCGCGGGCAGCACGGTGCTTCTGTACAAGATGGAGAACAAGCCCTGGTCCGAGCAGTCCATCGCCCCGTACCTCGGGCGCGTGAACCTCGAGACGCTGGGGCAGGCGCTGCCCTTCCTCGAGCACACCGAGGAGGGCGAGCTCGCCTCCGCGCGGCAGAGATACCGGTCGCTGGACAAAAAGGCGGACGCCGGCTCCCGCGCCGAACAGACGGAGCTGAGCCACTGGATCGACCATCTCGAGGCCGTCCGGACGCTGAAGGAACAGCAGGGCCGCCTGTTTTTCCGCAAAATGAATATTGCCCTCGACCTGCAAAAGGCCAGGATGTTTGAACACTACAGAAATGTGAAGGCCCAGCGCGCCCGCGCCGCCCAGGCGCAGAACGCGCAGGCTGACAAACCGAACGAGGAGAACCGCAACAATGACGAGGAGAACGGCGACAACTGAAGAATATATGCGCGCCGTCTGCGCCGCGGGCCGCAAGGCCGCCCTCGGCGAGCCCGTCGCGGAGGAGCTGGCCGCGCTCGAACAGCTTGAGCGCGAGGCCGACTGCTTCCAGCCCGCCGCGCACCTGCGCGACGCGTGCGGCCTCACACAGGCCGAGACGCTTCTGCTCTACGTGTGCGCCGCCCGCATCGAGAGCGGCGAGCCGCTGCCCGGCGAGGCCGAGGCGCTGCGGCTGCTGCGCCAGTTCGGCGCGGCGCCGTGGGAGGGCGTTTCCCCCCTGTTTTCCCCCGGCGAGGGCGGGTGCCTGCACCCGGCCGCCGTCGATTTCCTGCTTCAGCGCGCGCCGCGCCTCGGGCCGGACGCGCGGCTGGAGATCTGCTCGCGGCAGCCCGTCTACCACTCTGGGGAGGCGCTGGAGCTGCTGGAGGGCTTCTTCACCGGCCTCGCCCGCCTGCCCGCCGGGCAGACGGCCGCCGCCGCCGTCTGCGGCGGCGAGGGCACGGGACGCCGCTTCCTCTTGACGCAGGCGGCCGCGCGGCAGGGCTTCGCGCTCGTGTGGCTCGACAGCCCCGGCGCGCTCGACGCCGTGACGCTCGACCTCGTCTGCCGCATCTACAACGCCGTCCCCTGCGCCGTGAACGCCGGGTCGGCTTGGCCGCTCCTGCGCGGCGCGGCGCTGGCGCTCTACACC
>CALXIU010000119.1 GCA_944388415.1 uncultured Ruthenibacterium sp.
GATGGCGCACCGCGCGCACGCGCTGGGGTGCCGCGTCGTCGCGTGCGACCCGCTCGACGGCACGCCGGGCTACGAGCACCCGGACTATGTGGAGATGACGGGCCTCGAGGCGCTGCTGCGCGCGTCGGACGTCGTGTCCATCCACTGTTCGCTGAACAGGACCTCGCGCGGCATGATCGGCGCGCGCGAGCTCGCGTGGATGAAGCCGTCGGCCGTGCTCGTGAACGTCGCGCGCGGCGGCATCGTCGATGAGGCGGCGCTGGACGCGGCGCTCGCGTCGGGCGCGCTCGCGGGCGCGGGGCTGGACGTCGTCGCCGCCGAGCGCCTCGCGCCGGACGCGCCGCTGCTGCGCCACAAAAACTTCCTCGTGTCGCCGCACATGGCGTGGTACTCCGAGGAATCCGCCGTCGAGCTGAACCGCAAGGCCGCCGAGGAGGCCGTTCGCTTCGTGCGCGGCGAGCCGGTGCGCTACCCAGTCAACAAAGTTTGAATCTGAAACGGAGGGAATTTCCATGAAAGCCATCGTCTATGAGGGCGCGAACAAGCTGGCCGTGAAGGACGTGCCGATGCCCGCCGTCCCGGAGGGCTGGGCGCTCGTGAAGGTGTCGCACGCCGGCATCTGCGGCACCGACCTGAACATCTACGCCGGCACGCACCCGCGCGCCAAGGCCCCGCTCGTCATCGGGCACGAGTTCTCCGGCACGCTCGCCGAGGATATCCCCGGCATGGCGAAGGGCACGCGCGTCACCGTGTACCCGCTGCTCTCGTGCGGCCATTGCGAGCCGTGCCGCACCGGCAACACGCACGTGTGCAACACGCTGGGGCTGCTGGGCATCGACTGCGACGGCGGCATGGCCGAGTACGTCGCGTGCCCCGTCGACAAGATCCTCCCGCTGCCGGACGGCATCTCCGACAAGGTCGGCGCGTTCGTCGAGCCGATCGCCGTCACCGTCCACGCGCTGCGCGAGACGGGCTACGTCCCGGGCGACAACGCCGTCGTCCTCGGCGCGGGCACCATTGGCATCGCCGCCGCCGTCACGCTGCGCGCGTTCGGCGCGACGGACATTCTCATCTCCGAACCTGACCCCGCCCGCGCGGCGCTCGCCGCGTCGCTGGGGTTCGAGGTCATCGACCCCGCGAAGACGGATATGGCGAAGCTCGGCGCCGAGCGCTGCGCGGCGGGCGGCTTCGACTGGGTGTACGACTGCGCGGGCGTGCAGGCCGTGGCCGACACGCTGCTGGACCTCGTCAAGGTGCGCGGGCACATCGTCGTCATCGCGTCGTACAAAAAGCCCGCGTCGCTGCCGCTGTTCAAGGGCATGGCGAAGGAGACGGACTTCCGCTTCTGCCGCGTCTACCGCATGAAGGACTTCGAGATCGCCACGAAGATCGCCGCCGACCCCGCCTACGAGAAGATCATCACGCACGTGCTGCCCGCCGACGAGGCGCAGAAGGGCTTCGACCTTCTCACCACGCCCGGCACCGGCGCGGTCAAGGTGATGTTCCGCTTCGACTGAAAGGAGAATGTCCATGAATTTGTTTGACCTCACCGGAAAGACAGCCATTGTCACGGGCGGCAGCCGCGGCCTCGGCTACGGCATGGCCGAGGGCCTGTGCGAGGCGGGCGCGAAGGTGCTGCTGCTCGCCACGAGCGACAGCGTGTTCGCCGCGGCCGAGAAGCTGCGCGAGGCCGGCTACGAGGCGTTCGGCATGAAGTGCGACCTCGCCGACCGCGCCGTGACGGCCGAGGTGTTCGAAAAGGCCGTCGAGGCGCTCGGCGGCCGGCTCGACATCCTCGTCAACAACGCCGGCGTCCAGCGCCGCCACCCGTGCGAGGAGTTCCCGCTCGAGGACTGGGACACGGTCATCAACGTCAACCTGAACGCCGTGTTTCAGCTGTGCCAGCTCGCCGGGCGCGTCATGCTCGCGCAGGGCAAAGGCAAGATCATCAACGTCGCGTCGATGCTCAGCTTCTTCGGCGGCTACACCGTCCCGGCGTACGCGGCCAGCAAGGGCGGCGTCGCGCAGCTGACGAAGGCACTCACGAACGAGTGGGCGGGCCGCGGCGTGTGCGTCAACGCCGTCGCGCCCGGCTACATGGCCACCGAGATGAACACCCGCCTGCTCGAGGACGAAAAGCGTAACGCCGAGATCTCCGCCCGTATCCCGATGGGGCGCTGGGGCACGCCCGACGACATGAAAGGCGTCGTCGTCTTCCTCGCCTCCGCCGCGTCCGACTACCTCAGCGGCGCCGTCATCCCCGTCGACGGCGGCTACCTCGTCAAATAACTTGCCAAAAATGCAAAAGACTGCTATTCTTTTAAGAAATAGCAGTCTTTTTTGCACAAAAGGGGATGGGACGATGGAACTCAAGCAGCCGTTGGCGCGGCTGGCCGTGCCGGAGAACGAGGCGCGCTTCGCGGCGCTGACGCAGGAGCTGACGCGGCGCGGCCTCGCGTACGAATTGCAGGAGAGCGACGAAAAGGCGACGCCGGAATCGTCATTTTTCTTCCGCGCGCCCGCATTGCCGCAGACGGTGCACGTGCGCAACGTCATCGTCCGCGTCGGGCCGGACGCGCCGCGCGTGCTGATCGGCGCGCACTACGACACGCACGAGGGCAGCTGCGGCGCGAACGACAACGCCGCCGCCGTCTGCATCCTGCTGGCGCTCGCCGAGGAGCTGCGGGCCCGCGGCGTCCCGGCCGAGATCGTCTTCTTCGACGGCGAGGAGACCGGCATGACCGGCTCGAAGCTCTACGCGCGCGGGATGGACCGCAAGGCCATCACCGCGATGATCAACCTCGATATGTGCGGCTACGGCGACACCGTCGTCGTGCGCCGCAAGAAAAACGACCGCACGCTTGCGCCGCTGTTCGACAAGCAGCGCCTCAAGCGCTTCTCCGGCCGTGAGGTCAACTACCTGCCGCCGTCCGACGATGCGTCGTTCATCTCCGAGCGCATGGGCACGGCCAGCGTCGCCGTCATGCCCGAGTGGGACGCCGCGTTCTGGCCCGCGCTCGACCAGTACGCCAGCTTCAGCCTCGGCATCCCGGCCGAGCTGCGCGAGCAGATGGCGCAGCTCGAGATCATGACGACGCTCCACGGCGGCGTGCGCGATTCCGCGGAGTACATCGAGGAGCGCGCGATGCGCCTCGCGTACGACTATCTGCTCGACGCGCTGTGCGCGCCGCCCGCGCCCGGCCTCTTCGACCGGCTGCGCGGAAAAGGGAAGGGGGAAGGCTGATGCGCGCGAATGTCTTCCCGTCTGAGATCGGCGGCGCGGTCACGGCCCCGCCGTCCAAGAGCATGGCCCACCGCGCCATTTTGTGCGCCGCGCTCGCGCCGGGCCGCAGCCGCGTCGACAACCTCGCCTTCTCGCAGGACGTGCGTGCGACGCTGGACGCCGTGCGCGCGCTCGGCGCGCGCGTCGAGACGGGCGCGGACTTCGCCGTCATCGACGGCCCCGCGCGCATCGAGGCGGCCGGCGGCGTCGGCGTCGACTGCGCCGAGAGCGGCTCCACGCTGCGCTTCCTCATCCCCATTTTTGCGCAGACGGGCGCGGACGTGCGTTTCACCGGCCGCGGCCGCCTGCTCGCCCGCCCGCAGACCGTCTATGAGGAGCTGTTCGCTGAAAAGGGCGTCGCCTTTGCGCATACGCCGGACGAGGTGCGCGCGCGCGGCCCGCTGCCCGCGGGTGCGTACGAGGTCGACGGCGGCGTCAGCAGCCAGTTCATCACCGGCCTGCTGCTCGCGCTGCCGCTGTGCGGCGCGCCGTGCGCCGTCACCGTCCGCCCTCCGTTCGAGAGCCGCAGCTACGTCGCGCTGACGCTGCGCGCAATGGCCGACTTCGGCGTACATGTCGCGGAGGAAGGAAATACATATCGTATAACCGGAAATGAAAAATACAAACCGGCAAATTACCGCGTCGAGGGCGATTACTCGCAGGCGGCGTTCTTCGCCGTGCTGGGCGCGCTCACCGGCGGCGTGACGGTGCGCGGCCTGCGCGAGGATTCCTTGCAGGGCGACCGCGTGATCCTGGACATCCTCGCCAAATGCGGCGCGCGCTTTGCGCGCGAGGGCGACGCCGTGCGCTTTGAAAAGAGCCGGCTGCGCGGCGCGGAGATCGACATTGCCGACTGCCCCGACCTCGGCCCCATCCTGATGGTGCTGGGGCTCTTCTGCGAGGGCGGGACGGTGCTTAAAAACGCCGCGCGCCTGCGCGTCAAGGAGAGCGACCGCATCGCGGCGATGGAAGCGGAGATCCGCAAGATGGGCGGCGGCATTACGTCCGACGAGAACACGGTCACCGTGCGCGCGTCGCGCCTGCGCGCGCCGGACGCGCCGCTCGACTCGCACAACGACCACCGCGTCGTCATGGCGATGGCAGTCGCGGCGCTCGGCGCGGGCGTGCCGGTCGCGATCGAAAACGCCGGGGCCGTCGCGAAGAGCTATCCCGATTTCTTCGACGTGCTGCGCTCGGTCGGCGGAAAGGTGGAGACGGATGGATAAGATGAATTTCTGCATCGTCGGCCTCGGGCTGCTCGGCGGCAGCTACGCGATGGGCCTGACGGAACAGGGCCACACGGTCACGGCCGTCGACGTGCGGCCGGAGGCCATCGACTGGGCGCGCCGCCGCGGCATCATCACCGAGGGCGCGACGGAACATTTCGAGGGCCTGCTCGCGGCGGCGGACGCCGTCGTGGTGTGCCTCTACCCGGACATCGCGGCCCCGTGGCTGCGCGAGCACCAGAAGCACTTCAAGCCCGGCGTGCTCGTCACCGACGTGTGCGGCGTCAAAGGGCACTATGTGGGCGAGGTGCAGTCCTTCCTGCGGCCGGACGCCGAGTTCATCGCCTGCCACCCGATGGCCGGGCGCGAGGTCAGCGGCGTCGAGTACGCGGACAACACGATGTTCCACGTCGCGAACTTTCTCATCACGCCGACGGAGAAGAACACGCGGCGCGGCATCGCGTTCGCGCACGCGCTCGCGGCGGAGCTGGGCTTCGCGCGCGTGACGGAGCTCTCGTGCGCCGAGCACGACAAGGTGATCGGCTACGTCAGCCAGCTGACGCACGCCATCGCCGTCAGCCTGATGAACGCGAACGACGACCCGCACCTTGTGGATTACACCGGCGACTCGTTCCGCGACCTCACGCGCATCGCGAAGATCAACGACAAGCTGTGGTCGGAGCTGTTCTTCGCGAACCGCGACGCGCTGTGCGCCGAGATCGACGCGTTCACCGGCGCGCTGCTCGACCTGCGCCAAAAACTTGAGGCGGGCGACGAGGCGGGCCTGCGCGCGCTGTTCGTCAAGTCCACCGAGCGCCGCCGCCTGTTCGACAAATGACCCTCCGGCCCGCGCCGTTCCGGCGGCGGGCCGTTTTTGCATCTCCGCGAGGGGAACCTTTTAATCTCCATTTAAGGCGGAGATGATATGCTTGTGTATGACAGAGGGGGCGGCGCGCCGCTTCGCGCCCGCTTCCCGCGAGGGGAGGAAAGACCATGAGGCTGTTGCTGGCGGAGGACGAGGAGGCGCTGTCCCGGGCGCTGAAGGCGATCCTGGAGCGGAACCACTACTCGGTGGACGCCGTCTATGACGGACAGGCCGCGCTGGAATATCTGGAATCGGACCGTGGACACGGCCACCGCCATCGACTACGCGCAGTCGGTCGCGGACGGAGGCCGCACGCAGGGCTTCGCGGGCGACTACCGCTACACGGTCTACGCCTTGGGCAGCGAGACGCACATCATCTTCCTCGACTACGGGCGCGAGATGAGTTCGTTCCGCTCTTTCGTGTTCACCAGCGCCGCCGTCTCCGCCGCCGGCCTCGCGGCGGTGATGCTGCTGCTCGTCTTCCTCTCCGCGCGGATCGTCCGGCCCTTCTCCGAGAACTATGAAAAGCAGAAGCGCTTCATCACCGACGCGGGCCACGAGCTGAAGACCCCGCTGACGATCATCGACTCCGACGCGGAGGTGCTGGAGATGGACATCGGGAAAAACGAATGGCTCACCGACATCCGGACGCAGACAAAGCGGCTGGCGCAGCTGACAAACAGCCTGATCCAGCTGTCGCGGCTGGAGGAACAGCCTCGGACGGAAATGATCGAGTTCCCGCTGTCCGACGTGGCCGAGGAGACGGTGGAGACGTTTCAGGCGCTGGCGAGGACGCGGAACAAACAGCTCAGCGCCCGCATCCAGCCGATGATCTCGCTGTGCGGCGACGAGAAGGCCATCCGTCAGCTGCTCACGATCCTGCTGGACAACGCCGTCAAATACTCCGGCGAGGAAGGCCGCATCGAGCTCGCGCTGGAACGGCAGAAGAACACGGTCCGCCTGAGCGTGTTCAACACGGCGCCGTGTGTCCCGCGCGAGAGCCTCGCGCATTTGTTCGCCCGGTTTTACCGGGCGGACCAGTCCAGAAATTCCCGCACGGGCGGGTACGGCCTCGGCCTGTCCATCGCCGCCGCCATCGCCGCGGCGCACAGGGGCAGGATCTGGGCCTCGACGCAGGACGAAACGTCGCTGCTCATCACCGTCCAGCTGCCCCTGAAATAACAGCGCGCGCAAAAACACCCCGTTTGCCGCCGGCAAACGGGGTGCGGTTTTTCATCGGGCGGATGCGTCAGCGCTCGTCTTTTTTCTCTGCGTCTGCGTGCATTCCCTTCGTCACTTCGATCTGGCGGATGCGCTGGTCCTCCACCGAGAGGATGCGCATGTCGAGGTCCTTGTAGTGCAGTGTCTCGCCCTCGGCCGGGATGTGCTCCAAAAGCTCCAGCACCCAGCCGCCGACGGTCGTGTAGTCGGAGTCGAAATCCTTGTCCTCATACCCGATGGCCTCGAACAGCTCCTCCGGCTTCGTGTCGGCGCTCACCTGCCACGTCAGGTCGTCGATGCGGCACACGCTCATCTTCGCGCGGTCGCTCTCGTCCCAGATCTCGCCGACAAGCTCCTCCAGAATGTCCTCCATCGTCACGAGGCCGACGGTGCCGCCGTGCTCGTCCGTGACGATCGCCATGTGCTGCTTGTCGCGCTTGAGCTCGCTCAGCAGGTCGCTGATGCCCTTCGTGCGGTACACGAACTTCACCGTGCGCAGCAGGCGGCGCGGGCTCGCGTCCTCCTTGCGGGCCACGGCGGCCAGCATATCCTTCGCGTACACGACGCCCACGATGTTGTCCACCGTGCCGTCGTAGACCGGGATGCGTGAATAGCCGCCCGACACGCACAGCGCCACGGCCTCGTCGCCCGTCGCGTCAATGGGCAGAGCCGCCATGTCGACGCGCGGCACAAGGATATCCTGCACCGTGATGCTGTCAAATTCGATGGCCGACTGGATGATGTTCGTCTCGCGCTTGTCGAGCACGCCCTCCTCCTCGACGGTGTCGATGATCGTCTTCAGTTCCTCCTCCGTCACGCTCGGCTGGACGTTCAGCTCGTTCGAGCGGCGGCCCGTGAACAGGCGCTTGATGAAGACGAAAACGAGGACGAACGGCGTGAGAACGATCTTGATGACGCCGAGCGGGGTCGCGGTGGCGCGGCTGATGGCCTCTGCGTTTTCCTTCGCGAAGCTTTTCGGCAAAATCTCACCGAACGTCAGCACCAGCACCGTTGTGACGGCGGTGGCGACGGCGGGGCCGCTCGCGCCGAAGAGCGCGGTGGCCACCGTGGTGGCGATGGCGGTGGACGCGATGTTCACCACGTTGTTGCCGATGAGGATGGCCGACAGCGTGCGGTCAAAGTCGTCCGCGAGCCGCAGCACGGCGGAGGCTTTGCGGTCGCCGTCGTCGGCCTTCGTCTTCAGCCGCACGCGGTTGACGGACGAAAGCGCCGTCTCGCTGGCGGAAAAGAAGGCCGAGAACGCGAGCAGAACGAAAAACGCGAGGTACGTACTGGCACCGGGATTGTCCAAAAATAACCACTCTCCTGTGTTTGACGGCGCGGCGCGCGATCGGACAACATTCGGCGCGCCGCGCATGGTGAAAATCTTCTGCCGTCAGGCTGAAATGAGCCTATACACAAACATTATACCTGGCTTTCGCGGAAAATGCAAATCAGTTCCTCTTTTTCCGCGCGCGTCAGGCGCTTGATGGCGGCCTCGCGCCGCAGCGCGTCGCCCTTCGTGCCGCACGCCTCCGTGTACGCCAGCTCCACCGGCAGGTGCGAGCGCGTGTATTTCGCGCCCTTGCCGCTCTGATGCGCGGCGAGGCGTTTTTCGACATCCAGCGCGCAGCCGGTGTAGAGGCTGCCGTCGCCGCAGCGCAGGATGTACACGCTGTACATCACTCCGCCTCCGCGTCGTCCATCGCCGCGCGGCACGCCTCGATGGCCTCGGCCTCTGTGTCCGCCGTGATGAGGAACCGCCCCGCGTGGCACAAGCGCAGGCCCGGAATGCCCGAGATCGCGGGCAGGTCCGCCGCGTCCGCGCCCGCCCACGCGGCGGGGAAGGGCACGCGCAGCTCCGGCGAGCCGAAGCGCGCGGGCACGCCCTGCGCGCAGAAGCCGCCGCGCTGCGACGGATACACCACGAACTTCGCCCGGCTGGGGATCAGGTACTGCTTCCACGGCGCGAAGCGGGCAAGGCGCACGATGCCGCCCTTCGACTTCGCCAGCGCGCCGCGCACCTCGGCCTCCGCGCGCGTGATCGCGCGGATCGCCTCCAGCTTGTGCCACAGCATATCCTTGGCCAGCGCCACAGCCGCGGCGAAGCACTCGTCGGGGCTCTCCGTCTGGTCGTACCGCGGATTGTACGCCGCGATGACGTTCGCCAGCTGGTTGCCGCAGCCCGTGTTGTCGTCGAGGTCGAGCGGCTGCACAAAGCCCTCGTCGAAGCGCTTGGCCTCCTTCTCGCCCACCATCTCCGCGCCCAGCTCGCGCCACAGAAGGCCGAACGCCGCGTACTTCACGCCGTTTTCGCGCACGGGCGCGTCCTTCGCGTGGTGGTCGAACGGACCGTCGCCGATGTCGTACACGATGCCGTCGAAGCCCTCGGGCACGGCGTAGCCGCGCTGCACCTCGAGGTCGGGCCGCGCCAGCAGCAGCAGCGCCGTGGAAAATACGTCGTCCGCGTGGAAGCGGCCGCCGTGCGTGAATGCGTGTTTGGGTATTTGCAGGGACACTGTCTGTCCATCTCCTTCGTTCTTGTCAGAATGGTTTCAGCATACCATAAACAGGAGCCGGTTTTCAATGGAAATCTGCTGTTCATTGCGCGGGCGATATGGTATACTGAAATATCCAATAACGGGAGGGATGACGAATGCACAAACGCAGAAGAAAAAAATACCGCGCCGCGGGGCTCTGTCTTTTCGCGGTGCTGTGCGCCGCGGCGGCGCTTGCCGTGCTGTGGATGCGCTGGCAGACAAAGCCGCACGGCAGCGCGCTCGCGTGGGACGGGCCGCTGCGCGCCGTGTACGTCTCGCCCGGAGAAAGCGGCCTCGCCGCGATGGACGAGGACGCGCTCGACGCCGAGTGGGACAGCCTGCTCGCGCTGACAAGATCGCTCGGCCTCTCCGCCGTCGCCATTGACGCCGATCCCGTGTCCGACGCGGTGCTGTTCCGCTCGAAGGAATACCCCGTGACGGACGCCGTCGCCGGAAGCGACTCTTTTCTGCACAAATACGACCCGCTCGCCGCGCTGTGCGAAAAGGCGGGCCGGAGCGGCGTCGCCGTCTGCGCCGTCACGGACGCGCTGAGCGCCGGGGCGCTCGACGCGCTGCGGGACTACCCCGTCACAGTGCTGGCGCAAAGCGAAACGCCCGCCGCCGCGGACCTCTCCGCGCCGTGGGCGCTGTACGCCGCGTCGTGCTCGGCAGATTTTAACGGCGCGCTCATCGACTACGCCGATGCGAAGGCCGACCCGCAGGCCGCCGCCGCGGCGGCCACCATCCTCACAGACGCGGGGCAGCGCGCGCCGCTGCTCGCGGACGTGCCGCAGACGCTCGCCGTCGCCTATCCGTTCGCGGGCGAAAAGATCTGGGCCTCGTCGTGCTACGTGATGGGTCCCGCCGCGCCCGGCGAGCCGGTGCTCGTCAACGGCCAGGAGGCCGCGGCGCGCGGCGAAAACGGCGTGTACGGCGCGCTCGTCGCGCTCGAAGAGGGCGAGAACGTCATCACCGTCGAGCAGGGCGGGCAGACCGCGTCCGTCACTGTCACGCGGCCCGTTCCGGCGGCGGGCGGCTCGTCCGGCGGCGAGACGGAGATCCCGCACGACATGACCGTCGAGGTCGAGCCGGGCACCGCCGTGCGCACCACCGGCTGGATCACCAGCCTTCTGTACGACCCGTCCGGCGACGGCTACATCAACGAGACGGTGCGCCAGGGCGCCGTCACCACCGTCGTCTCGTGCGCCGAGACGCTGCGCAGCGGGTACAAGACGTGGGCGTATCAGCTCGCCAGCGGCGACTTCGTCCTCGCGTCGAACGTCGAGGTGCTGGACGCCGTGCCCGGCGCGTCGTTCACCGGGGCCGTTGCCACAGCGACGGATTCCGGCGAGACGCTCGTGTTCGAGGGCGCGGGCACGCCGCTCGCGTACACCAGCACGCGGGGCAGCTCGCTCTCCGTGCGCCTCTACACCGCCGGCATCGCGCCCGATTTCGCCGTCGCGGGCAGCTCGATGGTGAAAAACGTCACGGTCTCGCCGCTCGACGGCGGCGTCGAGCTGCTGTTTGAGTTCGACGCGCCGCTCTGGGGCCACTCGGTCGAGTACGAGAACGGCACGCTCAAGCTGACGCTCACGCGCACGCCCACGCTCTCGGGCGATCTGCTCGCGCCGCTCGCGGGCGTCCGCGTGCTGCTCGACCCCGGCCACGGCGGGCAGGACATCGGCGCGATGGGCGCGGCGGGCGCGTCCGCCCCGTGCGAGAAGGACGTGAACCTCGCCGTCGCGCTGGCCGCGAAGGAGCGTCTCGAGCAGCTCGGCGCGACTGTCTGGATGACGCGCGAGGACGACTCGTTCCCCTCGCTCGTCGACCGCAACCGGATGATCGCCGAGACACAGCCGGACTTCTTCATCTCCGTCCACCACAACTCGCTCGCGCTCACGCAGGACACATCCTCCGCGTCCGGCGCCGAGGCGTACTATTTCTACGACGCCTCCGCCGCGCTGGCGCAGTCGCTCGTGAACAACGTCACGACGGCCACGGGCCGCCCGGCGCTCGGCGCGAAGTGGGGCTATTACTACGTCGCGCGCTCCACCGTCTGCCCGGCCGTGCTGCTTGAGACGGGCTTCATGGTGAACCCCGCCGAGTACGGCGAGGTCACCGATGAGGCCACGGTGCGCGCCACGGGCGCGGCCATCGCGCAGAGCGTGTACGACGCCGTCGCCGCGAACGGCGCTTAGCAGTCCGGGTGCTGGATGCGCTGCTTGACGTCAAGCGCCTTCGCCTCGCCCTCGAGCACGCGCACGAGCTCGAGACCGAGGTCGACCGCGAAGCCGAGGCC
>CALXIU010000120.1 GCA_944388415.1 uncultured Ruthenibacterium sp.
AGCGGTCCAGAGCCGCGCCCGGCATCACATACGGGCGGACACGGCGAAGGTCCTCATCGGAGGGAAGGGTGTAGCCAAGACGTTCGGCAAATCCGGCATCCGAAGCCGCCAGCATCCCCATGCCGGCATACTCGGAAGGATTTCGGAAATACTCTTCGTTCGCCACCATCGGCCAGCCGTGCTTTGCGCACAGATTCAGATACTTATAAAACACCCACAGCAGCCCCAGCGGCGGAGACGGCGTGTAGTCATATAAAAACGGAAGAAACATTTCCAGACCTCACCCGTTTTCTGCAAGATACTTTTGCGCGATCATTTCTGCAAAAGCCAGATCTTTTTCCGTATTGATATCCGTCGCTTCGATATCGTCCACAAGATAAATATAAGGCGAGGCGCCTATCCGGCATTTATAATGTTCCAGAGAAGCTTTGGTGATTGCGTACAATCCGGTGGTTTCCTCAATGATCGGCCGCAGGTCCTGACTGCGGGGAAGAATGTCCGGACGGTAATTCAGCGCCATATCATTCATCCAGAAAAATCCCCGCCGCTCGATGGCAGTAAAACAGGAATCATACAGAGCGCTGGAGGTAAGGATATCCATGCAACCGCGGATTGTAGTTCCGGATAAAAAGGGAGCTGTCGCAAAAGCCTGACAGTAATAATCGTAATCCGGATACATCTGTGCATGATACGTCAGCAGGTCGTTTCCGTTGGCCTGATTCGTTGCAAGCTCAGGTTTTCGCTGAATGATCCGGTAATTCAGCTTCCGGGCAAAAGCAGCCACTTCTTCACTGTTGGTATCCACAAAAATATCGTCGAACACATCCGCCTGCTGCACATGCATAAGAATATATTCATACAGTTTCTTCCCATATAGCGGCCGGAAGTTTTTACCGGGAACTCTTTCCGAATTGCTCTTAATAGGAATAAAGCATGCCGTCCTCATTTTCCACAAAGCCCCCCTTTTTCAAAATCTGTCCGGAATTCCAAATCATCCGTGCAGCTTCGCACCGATGCGCGCGAAGATCTTCTTCATCATGCCGCCGAAGCCGTTCTCGCGGTAGGCGCGGCGGCAGCCCTCGGTCCAGATGTTGAGCTTATCTCGCAGCGAGACATGATACACGCCGAGGCGCAGGTTGTAGAACATGTTGCTGTACGCGAACGGGTCGTCGTAGGCGAACATGATGTCGTTGTTCTTGCGGTAGGCGTTGCGGATGTCGAGCCGCACTTTCTCGCCGGTGTAGTAGTTGTCGTACGTCCAGGGCGTCTTGGAGACGCCGTCGGCGTTGGCGGCCTCGTGCTCGACACAGTAATCCGCGTACAGCTCGTGGAACTCCTTTTCGCCCTCGGGCAGCCAGTTTTTCATGCACTGTTCGATGACGCGGCCGTAACCGGAGAAATGGACAAAGCGAAGCGGCTCGCCCTGCACGTACCATCCGTCGGCGCGTTTCTCCAGACCGCTGTCCATCATGCGCCACGTGGCAAAGTCGTAGCCGTGGTGCTTGAAGATGTAGGTGTCGAAAAAGCAGGGAGCGAGGTCGATCCACTTCTGGTCGGTGAACACGCCGTTCTGGATGTCGTCGTAGCAGAACAGGTACAGCCGCTCGGCCCACCAGTTGATCATCTTCTGCGCTTCCTCGCTGCGGTTGACGCCCAGAAAGCCCAGGTTGTACACGCCGTGCGCCGTGCTGGACAGCTCCATGTCGATGTTGCCCGGCTCAAGGACATGGGGGCAGACGACGATGGGGTGTGTTTTCAGCAGTTCACGCAGTTCTACGAAGTCGGAATAGACATAGCAGTCGGGGTCCAGATACACGAACTGCTCCTCGTCCGGATACGCCGTGTACAGATAGCGGAAGAACTGCCCTTTCACCGCGGTGGACGCTTCGACGATGGCGTGTTTGAAGATATAGCGGTTGAAATTGCCGTTCCACATATCCTTCGACAGCACCACGTCGTCGAAGTATTCATACTCCATGGCAGGCGTTTTTTCCCGCTCCGTCATGCAGACGACGAATGTGGCATCCGGGATGTTCTGCTTGGCCGATTTGGCCAGCGCACGCGCCTTGTGAAGATAGTTTGCACAGATAGACGTAAAGATGACCATAGTTTTCTCCCTTATCCGTAAATTTTTACAAGGTTGATTGCATCACAGGTTTACCGTACCGCGGATTCAGGTATCTCCCGCTTCCTTCTCCAGATCGGCGTATGCGTCGCAGACTTCCTGCGTCGGCCCTTCCATACGCACACGTCCCTTTTCCAGCCATGTCACACGGTCGCACATGCGCCGGATCTGCCGGATGGAGTGGCTGACGAACAGCACCGTTGTGCCGCCGTCCATGAGTTCGGCCATTCGCTTTTCGCATTTCTCCTGAAAGAGGAAATCGCCGACCGAAAGGATCTCGTCCGCGATCAGGATCTCCGGCTTCGTGACCGTCGCAATGGCAAACGCAATGCGCGCCACCATGCCGGAGGAGTAGTTTTTCAGCGGGACGTCGAGGAAATCCCACAGCTCGCTGAAATCGACGATCTCGTCGAATTTCTCCGTGATGAATTTCGGCGTCAGGCCGAGGACCGTTCCGTTCAGATAGATGTTCTCACGGGCGGTGAGGTCCATGTCGAAACCGGCTCCCAGCTCGATCAGCGGGGCGATCGCCCCGTTCACGCGGACCGTACCCTTTGTGGGCTTGTACACGCCGGAGATCACTTTCAGAAGAGTCGATTTGCCAGAGCCGTTCAGGCCGATCAGACCATGGAATTCTCCTTTCGGAACACTCAGGGACACATCCCGCAGCGCATAGAACTCTTCAAACTGAAGTTTTCCCTGCATGGCCGCGAGAAAATACTCTTTCAGGCTTTCATAACGCTCCTTCGCCATGTTGAAGCGCATGGAGACGTTCTGTACTTCGATGGCATTCAAGACAGCAGGCCCTCCTCAGATATGCAGAATGAATTTGTCCTGCTGGCTGCGGAACACGAGCATCCCCACAACGAGCGCGATCAGCGCACAGAGCCCGCAGACCCAGATCATGCTCCACGTCAGCCCCGTTCCGTCGAGGACCGTATTCCGGAATCCCGTGATGTACCAGTACAGCGGATTCAGGTGAATGATGCGCTGCACGTTGAATTCCATCCCCCGCACCGTGAACGTGCCCATCTGGGACGGATCGTAGAAAATCGCGGAAAAGTACAGCAGAGCCGTGGTGAACACGCCCCACAGGTGCATGATGTCACGGAAGAACACCGTGGCCGCCGCCAGCATCAGGCCGATGCCCAGCGTGAAGATGAACAGCGTCAGCAGCGGATAGAGCGCCAGCAGCACGGTCGGATGCAGCGAAGCGCGTGTGAGCACCATCATGATAATGAGCGCGATGAAACTGAACAGACAGTTGACCAGCGCAAAGCAGACGCGCTCAAGCGGGAAAATGTACTTTGGGATATAAACTTTTTTGATGAGAGGCGCCGCCCCCAGCATACTGGACATCGCGCTGCCCGTTCCCTCGTTGAAGAAGTTGAACAGCAGCTGACCGATGATCAGATAGACAGGGAAATTGGTGATGCCGCTCCCCCTCATATCGAGGATCGTGCTGAACACGATGACCATGACGAAGTTCATCAGAAGCGGGTTCAGAACGCTCCAGACAACGCCCAGAACGCTGCGCCGGTATTTCAGCTTAAAATCGCGTCCGATGAGGTTCTGGAGCAGATAACGATAGCGCCAGAAGTCCCGTGCGTAGGCTTTTACCATAATAAACTCTTAATCGTCCTTTCTGTCTGCATACATATATTCAAGATACCACATGCACGCTTTCTTTACAAGTTTCGCACGCCAGATTCAATTGTGTAAATTTCTTCTTCCTCCGAATGCAGAAAAGAGCGCGTGCCGCACCGCACGCGCTCTTTTCTTCCATATGCCGTGTCACAGATCCGCCGAAAGCGTCAGCCGTGCCGAATATGCCGTCGCCTGAGCGGCCTTGACCGACAGTGCGATGGCCCCTCCCTCCGGAGAACCGAAATCAAAGGATTGCACTTCGCAGTTGAATGTATATCGCGTGTCGTCCGAGGCCGTCGGGGCGCTGCGCATCGGCGGCGAGAGCAGCACCGGAACGCGCGCCGAGTGCGCCGCTCCGGGATAGAACTGGCAATCGAACCGCATCTTTCTGAAATAGCGGCTGCATTCCGCGAGCTCGGCGCCGTACCCTTTTTTCACCCACGGCGTCGCCGTCCCTCCCTGCTCGAGTTTTGCCCAGCGGATCGTCTCGCCGGACGCCTGCAGGGAAAACGTCGCGGTCGCGTCACTGTAAGATGCCTGCCCCGCGCTCGCGGACGCCGCGGCGTCCGCCCCTGCGCTGTGTTCCAGCACCTGTTCGATCCTGCCGTTCAGCACGAGCCCTTCCGCCGTGAGGCGGACCGTTCCGGACACCAGCTTCCAGCGGTCGATGAAATACCCCTGCGCCGAGACAGTTCCCGCCGCCTCGCGCTGATTGACGGGATGCGCAAAATCCGTGTTGTCAAGGAGATTGTGTCCCGGCACGCCCATCTGCGCCAGCGTCACTCCGGCCGTGCCGTCAAAATCGGCCGAACCGAGCTTTCGCGGCGTTTTGAGGCGGTCGGCGCACACCACGCTGCCGTCTGCGTCCGGGTCGTAGACGTCTTTTGCCATATCGCCCGTTCCGATCTCCGTGACCTTCGCGTTGATGCGCTCCTCCGTCTCCTGTTTCGTATAAGCTCCCGCCTGCGCGGCCGTCACGCCGTGAGGATTGTCTGCGGCCGCGGCATGTGCGCGGGCGTATTCCGCAACCGCCTCCAGCACCGATTGCAGCGTGCCTAGCCCGTCCTGCACCGGCGCGGGCGTCTGAGCGCCGATGCTCTGCGCCGCCTGCGGCTGCGCGAGCTCTTCCACCAGCCGGTTCAGCGCGGGGATCGCCACTTCCCGGACGATCTGTTCCACACTCTCCTGCATCTCCCGCACCGAAAGGCCCGGCACCGTGGGCTGCCCGACCACGCCCTTGCCCTCGAGATCCTTCTGTTCCACTTTGGTAAACATCGCACATTCCTCCCATCTCTGCCCGGCGCCCCCTCTTGCGGACACCTTCCTGCTCCTGTACCCCCAAGATAGCACAGCGCCCGCGTGACATTCCATGCCGCTTTCCGGCAGACGCAAAAGGGCCCGCGCGGTTTTGCCCGCGCGGGCCCTGCCATGATTTCAGTGACATTTCCGGTTTTTCCGGCGCAGTATGAGCGAATTTTCGATCGCCTGTTCCTGTTCCAGAAGAGAACGTCCGTCCGCCTTGTTCAGATCCAGATCCTCCGGGCCCGCAATGTGCACCAGCGCCCGGGCGGCGCCGTTCAGCATGCCGCGCAGCGCGCGCGTGGCATAGCGGCGGCGGCTGCGCTGCAGCGCGTCCACTCTTTGGCGTGTGACGTAGATGCGCTTCGCGTTCTCGCACGCCTCGCGCTGCGGCGTCCACGATGCCGACAGGATCTCTTCCGCCGACACCTCAAAGCGATAGCCGCGCCATTTGTCCAGCAGCCGGGTCTTCCACTCGTCCATGCGCGCCACGCGGTCCATCCGGTCGCAGAAGTCCTGCGGCGTATGGTACAGGCTGGTCGCCTTTCCGCACAGCGCGATCTTCGCGCGCGTCAGATAGCGCGTCCATAAATCCCAGTCCTCGAGCGCATCGAGCGCTTCGTCCATACCGCCCATCTGCTCGAACAGCTCTTTCCGGAACGCGACCGACTGGATGGCAAACGCGTTGTCCATGCACTGGCGCACCATCGAAAACTCCTTGAGGACACGGTTTTCCAGCATGTTTTCGGCATATTCCATCGTGTCCGCCGCTGCGGCGGCCTCCACGGCCGCGCTCGCAGCCATCGAACAGTCGGGGTTCGCGCGGACGGTCTGCGCCAAAGCCTCAAGATGGTCGGCAAAGAAGTAGTCGTCGTCATCGAGGAACACGAGCCACGGTCCCTTTGCCTCCGTCATGGCGGCGTTTGCCGCGGCGCTGCGCCCCACGGCCCGGCCGAGCGGCAGATACGTCAGTGCGAGCGTTTTTTCATGTGCATGCACAACGTCCGCACACACGGGATTCTCTCCGTCCTCCGCCACAACGACGTCGAAATCCCGGTGCGTCTGATGTTCCAGACACGTCAGCGCGCGATCGAGCGTGTCCGTGCGGCGGTAGGCACGAATCAGCACCGTAAAATGCACGCCGGACACGGCATCCGCACAGACGGGCGCGTTTGCGCGCTGAAAGCCCGCGCGCAGCGGCGGCTCGCTCTGCGTCACCGCAACGGCGCGCGGCGCGATCAAAATACGGAATCCCTGTTCCCGCAGCGCGCGCGACAGCGCGGCGGCCGGATCGGGAGCGCCTTCCGGGAATCCGCCCGCCGCCTCGAACGCCGCGCGCCGAACGGCAAAGCACGTTCCGTCGAGCTCGCGCGTCTCGAGCGTGAGCGGATGATAGAACTTCGGGTTCTCCCACGGCAGCGTGCGCATCTCCACTGCGCCGACTTCGGCCGGGCTGCTCTCCAGCGCCGCCGCCAGTTCGCCCC
>CALXIU010000121.1 GCA_944388415.1 uncultured Ruthenibacterium sp.
CAACGGACAGACGGCGGCACAGGTGATGATCATCTGCGGCGCGGACAACGGCGGCAATCTGCCGAACTTCCGCCAGAACCTGCGCTTCGCCGCGCGCTGGGAGGACATGATGGAGCAGCTGTACCCGGGCCTGACGCGCCCGGTGCTGTTTGACTACCGCTACTACAACCAGGACCTCACGACGGGCAGCCTGCTGATCGAGATGGGCGGCCACGCGAACACGCTCGACGAGGCGCTGTACTCCGGCGAACTCGTCGGAAAAGCCCTCGCCGCGCTGTTTGCGCAGTGAGGGCTGCAACGTCAATTTTCTTTGTCCGGCTCGTATGGTTCGGCCGCGCGCAGCGCGTCCGTCAGCGCGGCCAGCACCGCCAGCGCCTCGTCCTCGCTGCGCCCGCCGAGCGCGGCGCGCAGCAGATCGTTTTCGTGCCGGAACGCGGCGGAGATCTTCTCCGCCGCGTCTTTTCCTTTTTCCGTCAGGCTCACCTGCGTGGCGCGGCGGCAGTCCGGCGCTGCCGCCCGCACGACGAGCCCCGCGTCCGCGAGGCGGTCGATGCAGCGCGACAGCGTCGATTCATCCACGCCGCACGCGTCGGACAGGCCCTTCTGAGAGCTGACCCCCGCCCGCAGCAGATACGCCAGAATGCGCGGCTGCCCCTGTCCCAGCGGGATGCCGAGCGTCTGAAAATAGCCGCGCAGATAGCGCCGGCGCTCATATTCAAGCCGCGCGACGGCGGCGTACAGTTCCGGTTCCATCTCCCAAAGCGCCTCCTCACGTCAGCTGCATCATGCCGGTGTAGAGCTGGTAATACCGCCCGCGCTGCGCCAGCAGCTCGTCGTGGTCGCCGCGCTCGATGATGCGCCCGCCCTCCACGACGAGGATCGCGTCGGCGTTGCGAACGGTCGACAGCCGGTGCGCGATGACGAACACCGTGCGCCCCTCCATCAGCGTGTCAAGCCCTTGGCCGATCAGCTTCTCCGTGCGCGTGTCGATGGACGACGTCGCCTCGTCCAGAATGAACACCGGCGGGCGCGCCACGGCCGCGCGCGCGATGGCCAGAAGCTACCGCTGCCCCTGCGAGAGGTTGTCGCCGTCGCCCGAGATCATCGTGTCATACCCGTCCGGCAGGCGGCGGATGAACGAATCGGCGTTCGCGAGGCGCGCGGCGGCGCGCACGTCGTCGTCCGTGGCCGTCAGGCGGCCGTAGCGGATGTTCTCCAAAATCGTCCCCGTGAACAGGTGCGTGTCCTGCACGACGACGGATAGCGACCGCCGCAGATCGTCCTTGCGGATGCGTCGCAGGTCGATGCCGTCGTACGTGATCGACCCGCCCTGAATTTCATAAAAGCGCGTGATGAGGTTGATGATCGTCGTCTTGCCCGCGCCGGTGGAGCCGACGAACGCGATCTCCTGCCCGGGCTTCGCGTACAGCGACACGCCGTCGAGGATCTTCTTGCCCGGCGTGTAGCCGAACACGACGTCGTGGAACCGCACGTCGCCGCGCAGCGGCACGAGCGTCGGGCCGCTCTCGCCGGGGCACTTCCACGCGAAGCGGCCCGTGTACTCGGGCGCTTCCGTCATCGTGCCGTCCGATCCCTCGCGCACGCGCACGAGCGTCACGTCGCCCTCGTCGACCTCCGGCTCCTCGTCCATCATCGCGAAAATGCGCTCCGCGCCCGACAGCGCGCTCATCAGGAAGTTGGCCTGCTGCGTCAGCTGGTTCAGCGGCATCGCGCTCTGGCGCACGAACACGAGGTACGACGACAGGCTGCCGATGTCCGTCAGCCCTATCAGCACGAACAGGCCGCCGACGCACGCCGACACCGCGTAGTTCACATAGGAGAGGCTCACGACGGTCGGCACCATCATGCCCGCGTAGCCCGCGGCCTTCGTGCCCGCCTCGCGCAGCGCCTCGTTGCGGCGGCAGAACTCCTCGAAATCCGTCTGCTCGTGGTTGAACACCTTCTCGACCTTCTGCCCCGCGACCATCTCCTCCACGAAGCCGTTCAGCGACGCGAGGTACTTTTGCTGCTGCGCGTAGAACTTGCGCCCACGCCGCCCGTTGTACAGGATGAACGCCAGCATCGCGGCCAGAAACGCAATGACGATGGCCGACAGCCGCGCGTCCAGCACGATCAGCATGACGATCGTGCCCGTCACGACGACGAAGCTCTGGATGAGCAGCGTGAAGCTGTTGTTCAGCGCCTCGGTCACGGTGTCGACGTCGTTCGTGAAGCTGCTCATCAGCTCGCCGTGCGTGCGCGCGTCGAAGTAGGCGAGCGGCAGCTTCTGCGTCCGCGCGAACAGATCGCCGCGGATCTGCGCGATGATCTTCTGCGCCGTGCGCACCATCAGCTGGTTGTAGCCCAGCGTGCACAGCGCGCCGACGGCGTACATCACGGCCATCGCCGCCACGGCCCGCGCGAGGCCGGGGATGTCGCCCGGCACGATGAACTCGTTGATGACGGGTTTCAGCAGGTACGTCCCCACGACGTTCGCGAGGCCGGACATCACCACCATCACCGCCACGAGCGCCAGCGCGGCCTTGTGGCCGCCGAGGTAGCGCGCCAGACGGCGCAGCGTCTTTTTCGCGTCCCTGGGGCGTTTCGATGTCATTTGCTTTGCCATTACAGTCCCGCCCCCTCCTGCTGCGACTGGTAGATGTCGCGGTAAATTTCATTCGTCTCCATCAAACTCCAGTGGTCGCCGACGGCGTCGACGCGCCCGTCGCTGAGCACGACGATCTTGTCGGCGTGCATCACCGACGAGATGCGCTGCGCGATGATGATCTTCGTCGTGTCCGGCAGGCACTCGGCGAGGCCGCGCCGCAGCTTCGCCTCCGTCACCATGTCGACGGCGCTGGTGGAGTCGTCCAGAATCAGCACCTTCGGCTTTTTCAGCACGGCGCGCGCGATGCACAGGCGCTGCTTCTGCCCGCCCGAGACGTTCACGCCGCCCTGTCCGAGGTCGGTGTCAAGGCCGTTGTCCAGCCGGCCGATGAACTCGTCGACGCACGCGACGCGGCACGCCTCGGCGATCTCCTCGTCCGTCGCGCCGGCCTTGCCCCAGCGCAGGTTGTCGCGCACCGTGCCGGAAAAGAGCGTGTTTTTCTGCAAGACCATCGCGATCGCGTCGCGCAGATGCGCCAGCGGGTACTCCTGCACCGGCCGCCCGTCGACGTACACCGTGCCCTTCGTCGCCTCGTAGAGGCGCGGGATCAGCTGCACCAGCGTCGACTTCGACGATCCCGTGCCGCCGATGATGCCCACCGTCTCGCCCGCGGCGATGTCCAGCGTGACGTCCGACAGCACGAAGTTCTCCGCCCCCGCGCGGTACTGGAACGACACGTGGTCGAAGCGCACGGAGCCGTGCTCCACGCGCACGTCTCGCGCGCGCTCGTCCGTCAGGTCCAGCGGTTCGTCCAGCACCTCCGCGATGCGCTGCGCCGACGCGCCCGCGCGCGTCAGCTGCAAAAACACGTTCGAGATCATCATCAGGCTGTTGAGCACCTGCAACACGTAGCTCAGAAAGCCCGTCAGCTTGCCCGCCTGCAATTCGCCCGTCTGGATCATGCCGCCGCCGATCCACAGGATGCACAAAATCGTCGCGTACATTACGAACTGCATCGCGGGCATGTTCAGCACCGCCGTCGCGAACGAGCGCGTCGAGACCTCGCGCAGCTCGCCGTTCACGGCGGCGAATTTTTCGTTTTCGTAGTCGCCGCGCACATACGCCTTGACGATGCGCACGGCCGTCAGGTTCTCCTGCACGACGCGGTTCACCTGATCGATGGCGCTCTGCATCCGCGTGTACAAAGGCCGCACGCGCGTGACGATCTGCCACAGCAGCACCGCCAGCACCGGCGCGGCCACGACGAAAATCACCGCCAGCTTCGGGTTGATGACGAACCCCATGAAGATGGACATCACCATCATGCACGGCCCGCGCACGCCCGGCCGCAGACCCGTGACGACGGCGTTCTGGATCGTCGTCACGTCGGTCGTCAGCCGCGTCACGAGCGACTCGGTGCGGAAGCGGTCGCGGTTTGCGAACGAAAAGCTCTGCACCTTCGCGTACTCCGCCTTGCGGATCTCCGCCGCGAGGCCGTTGCCGCACGCCGCCACGAGGCGCGCCGACGCCACGCCCAGCACCAGCGCCGCCACGGCGCACGCGCACATCCACGCGCCCTGCCGGAAGATGAACGCCGTGTCGCCGTTCGCGACGCCGATGTCCACGAGATCGGCCATGATCAGCGGTATGAGCAGCTCAAGCGCCATCTCCACCACCACGCACACGACGGCCCCCGCCGCGTGCGCCCGGTATTTGTGCAGATAGCCGCCGAAGCGCCGGATCAGTTCCATACAAAAGACCTCCCAATTCTTGCATCTGCAATAATTGTAAATGCATCCGAGCGGGATGTCAAGACTCCGTCAATCGGCAAGCCCGTACGCCTCCAGCGCCGAGAGCACCGCGCCGTTCGTCAGCTTCTCGGCCAGCGCCTCGCGGAACTGCACGCTGCGCTCCTTTTTCTCTGCGCGCAGCGCGGCCAGCTTCTCCGTCAGCTCGCGCTGGCGCGCCTGCGTCCGCGCGGCCAGCGCCTCCAGCCGCGCCAGCTTCTCCAGCGCCGCCTGCACGTCGTCCGTCTCGTATCCCGTCTCCGTCTTTCTCACAAGCTCCATGCCGGGCACCTCCTTTCAGAGTTATGATATCACGCCGCCAAACCCCCGGAAAGGCTTTTTTGCACAAAAAGCGCCGCCTTCGCATGTATTGGGTGCAAAGGGCAAAAAAGGGGGATCGACATGGAAATGCTTCGCGTGGACAGCGCCGCGCTCGTGTATCAGGCGGAAAACGGCGAGATCACGGCCTTCGAGGACATTTCCTTTTCTGTGGAAAAGGGGGAATTTCTGAGCATCGTCGGGCCGTCCGGGTGCGGGAAATCGACGCTGCTCAGCGTCATCGCGGGGCTTTTGCCGGCGACGGGCGGCGCCATCTTTGTGCGCGGCGAGCGCATCCGCGGCATCTCGCCGCACATCGGCTACATGCTCCAGCGGGATACGCTGCTCGAGTGGCGCACCATCCGCTCGAACGTGCTGTTCGGCCTCGAGATCCGCGGCGCGCTCACCGCGCAGTCTGTCGCCAGAGCCGACCGCCTGTTGAAGACGTACGGCCTCGCGGACTTCGCCGGCATGTACCCGCGCCAGCTCTCGGGCGGTATGCGCCAGCGCGCCGCGCTCATCCGCACGCTCGCGGCCGAGCCGGATATCCTGCTGCTCGACGAGGCGTTCTCGGCGCTCGACTACCAGACGCGCCTCGCCGTCACGGACGACGTGTACCGCATTTTGAAATCGGAGGGCGTCACGGCGCTGCTCGTCACGCACGACATCCCGGAGAGCATCTCGATGGGCGACCGCGTGATGGTGCTCTCCGAGCGCCCGGCGCGCATCCGCGAGCTGCTGACGGTCGACTTCGGCGCGAAGCTGCCGCCGCTCGAGCGCCGCGCGCACCCGGCCTTCGGGCCGTACTTCGACCGCATCTGGAAGGAGCTGAGGCAGGATGAATGACACGGTATCCGAGGCGCGGGCGGCGTATCTCGCGGCCCGCGCGCGCCGCGCCCGGCGCATCCGCGCGGTGCAGATCGGCATTTTAGCGGCGTTTCTCGCCGCGTGGGAGCTCGCCGCGCGCACCGGCGCGGTGGACGACTTCATCGTCTCCAGCCCGTCGCGCATCGCGTCGACGCTCAGCGGCATGATCGCGAACGACCTCGCGATGCACGTCGGCGTCACGCTGTTCGAGACGCTGGCGGGCTTTTCCATCGGCGCGGGGCTGGGCCTCATGATCGCGGCGGCGCTGTGGTGGTCGGACTTCGCCTCCCGCGTCGCGCAGCCGTATCTCGTCGTGCTCAACAGCCTGCCGAAGATCGCCCTCGGGCCGGTCATCATCATTCTGGCGGGCGCGGGCACGCGCGCCATCGTGTTCATGGCGCTGGCCATCTCGATGATCGTCACGATCCTCGAGATGCTCGCGGGCTTTCGCTCGACGGACGCGGGCAGCATCGTGATGGCGCGCACGTTCGGCGCGACAAAGCGGCAGATCTTCTTCAAGATCGTGCTGCCGTCGAATCTTTCAACGCTGTTCGGCTCGCTGAAGATCAACATCGGCCTGTCGCTCGTGGGCGTCATCGCGGGCGAGTTCCTCGTCAGCAAGGCGGGCCTCGGGTACCTGATCGTCTACGGCGGGCAGGTGTTCCGGATGGACCTCGTGATGACGGGCGTCATTCTGCTGTCGGTGATGGCGGCGCTCATGTACCGCGCCGTGTCCGCGCTCGAGGCGTGCGCCCGGCGGCGTTTCGGTGGCTGACGCGCGCCCGCGCGGCGCGCTCGCATACTTGGGAAAGGTGGTTTTTGCAGATGAACAGACGGAAATGGACGGCCGCGCTTCTCGCCGCCGCGCTCGGCGCGGCGCTCGCCGGGTGCGGCGCGCAGGAGAAATCGCTCGACAAGGTGCGCGTGTGCGAGGTGACGCACTCGGTGTTCTACGCGCCGCAGTACGCCGCGCTCGCGCTCGGCTTCTTCGAGGAGGAGGGCATCGAGGTCGAGCTGTCGAACGGCGGCGGCGCGGATAAGGTCATGAGCGCCGTGCTGTCCGACAGCGTCGAGATCGGTTTCGCCGGGCCGGAGTCGTGCGTCTACGTCTACAACGAGGGCACGTCCGACCCCGCCGTCGTGTTCGCGCAGATGACGCGGCGCGATGGCAGCCTCCTTGTGGCGCGCGAACCGGACGACGACTTCGACTGGGCCTGCCTCAAGGGCGCGCACATCCTGCCCGGGCGCAAGGGCGGCGTGCCGTACATGGCGTTTGAGCACGCGCTCCGCGTCGCGGGGCTCGATCCGGCCACGGACGTGACCCTCGACACGAGCATCCAGTTCGACAACATGACGGGCGCGTTCCTCGGCGGCACCGGCGACTACGTCACCGTGTTCGAGCCGACGGCCTCGAGCCTCGAGGCCGAGGGCAAGGGCTACATCGTCGCCGCCGTCGGCGACATGGCCGGCGAGATCCCGTACACCGCGTACTTCGCGAAGCAGAGCTGGATCGACGCGAACGAGGACCTCATCCAGCGCTTCACGAACGCCGTCGCCAAAGGGCAGGCGTGGGTCGCGCAGCACTCCGCCGCCGAGGTCGCCGAGGCCATCGCGGACCAGTTCCCGGACACCGACCTCGCGCTGCTCACAAGCTCGATCCAGAGCTACAAGGACATCGGCGCGTACTGCGAGACGCCCGCGATGAGCGAGGAGAGCTTCACGCTGCTCCAGACCGTGATGAGCGAGGCCGGCGAGCTGACGCAGACCGCCCCGTTCGACGCCGTCGTCGACAACACCTTCGCGCAGCGATCCTTACAATAAAACAACACAGGGCCGCTGCCTTCCGGCAGCGGCCCTGTTCGTCTTTCAAGGATTCACGCGACGGCGTTCACACACAGCGTCACGCACACGCCCGCGCCGTCGCAGGCGTCAAAGAAATAGCATGGCGTCCCGGCCGCGTCCCAGCCCAGCGCCCAGCGGACGACCTCGTACCCGTCCGGCGTCATCGCGTCCGCCTCGGCCCGCGCGTCGGACAGCGTCCGCAGCGCCAGCGCCTCGCCCGTCTCCCGCGCGTTCGCCGCCACCGTCACGCGGACAAGCGCGCCGTCCTCGCCGCACCTGGCCGTCACCAGCGAGCGGGCATAGCCCGCGAGCGACTGCGCCGCGCCGCCGTCCGTCAGGCCGGCCAGCGCGTGGCGCACGACGCCGTTTTCGTCGCGGCTCGTCTCCGCGAGCGCCGCGCCGTCTCCCGCGCGCGAGAGAGACAGCTCTCCCAGCGCGCCGCGCACAGCCTCAAATTCCAGCTGCGCTTCGGCGGGAATCTCCGCCGAAGCGCCCTGTGCCGTGGCGGTCAGCGTAATGGTCGAGCCGTTCATCTCCGCCGTCGCGGAGGCGGCGTCCGCCGCCTCGTCATAGACAAGCCCCGTGAGCTCCAGACCAAGCGCGCCGCCAAGCGCTTCCACGTCCGCGCGCAGCGCCTCCTCTCCGCCTGTGTACGCCAGCGCGCACAGCGCGCCGGGCAGTTCCTCCTCCGCGGCGTTCTCCGTCGGGTTCAGCGGCGTCATGTGCGCCGTGTCCGACAGCGCGAGCGACGCCGAATCATACAGTGTGGCGCGCGGCGCGGCGCCGTTTCCGGCCTCCGCCGCGTCCTCACCGGGGGCGGCTTCCGCCTCCTGCGCCGCCGCGGTGGTGTCCATCGCGTACGCGGCCGTGCTCATCGTGCCGCCGGCGGACGCGCCGCCCATCTTCACGCCACCCAGCCACACGGGCAGCGCGATGGCCAAAGCCGCGGCCGCGGCGATCACGCCCGCCCACGCGCGGGGAAACAGGCGCGCGGGCTTTTGCTGCGGCGGGTTCTCCATCGCCTCCACAAGGCGCGCGCGCAGTCCGGCCGGCGCGGAGACCTTGCGCATGGCGGAAATGTATTCGTCCTTATACATCGTCAAAGTCTCCTTTCAGCTTATCTTTCAGCAGTTTGCGCGCGCGCGACATCTGCGACAGCACCGTGTTCTGCGCCACGCCCAGCAGCGCGGCGATCTCCTTCGCGCTGTATCCCTCTATATAATATAAGTAGACGACCGTCCTGTATTTCAGCGGCAGCGCGCGCACCGCGTCCAGCACGGTGCTCTCTGCGGGCGTGAACGGGATGCTCATCGTCTCGTCCAGGCCCTGCGTGCGGCGCTGCCACGCGCTCTTGAAGTGATCCTTGCACTTGTTCACCGTCGTGCGCAGAAGCCACGCCTTCTGGTGCTCGGCGCTCTCGAACTGCGGCTGTGCGCGCAGAAGCGACAAAAACACGTCCTGCGCCACATCCTCGGCGTCGGCCTGATTCTTCACAAGGCCGTACGCGGCGCGATAGACCATGTCGGCGTAGGCTTCCACGATCTCGGCCGGGTCGTGCAGCACACATGCGGACACGACGCCACCCCCTCGTCATTGATACGATCGGCCCGCCCGCTTTATTGCACGGGCCGTTTTACTGCCCATTATTGTATCATCTGCGCGTGGAAAGTGTCAACGCGGCGGGAATTTTAGCCATTTGTTTGAATTTCAAGATGTTTTTGATTTTCCCCCTTGACTTTCCCTTGACACTTGCTATAATTAGTTCAGCAATTTTAGTTAAATATTTTTACATAAATATTTTTACATAAAATTGCTGAATCAAATTTCGACAAATCAACGAGAACACTGTGAAAGAGGGATTACTTATGTTTGAAAAAGTTCGTGACATCATTGTGGACACCCTGAATTGCGACGCGGAGAAGGTCACCATGGAGGCCCGTCTGGCCGAGGATCTCGAGGCCGACAGCCTCGACGCCGTCGAGCTGAACATGGCCATCGAGGACGAGACCGGCATCACCATCCCCGACGAGGAGCTGGCGAACCTGAAGACGGTCGGCGACATCGTGAACTATCTGGAGGCTCACGAGGAGTAATCCGCTGCAAAGTCCGCAAGCCAGTTCGCATTCGCGCAGATCGCGCGGTAAGGAGAAGACAATGACGCCGGAAACTTTATTTCAACTGCTGAAGGAATTTGAGGCGGGCTCGATCACCCGTCTGGAGTACGCGGAGGGCGAGACGCGCCTCGCGCTGGAGAAGGCGGCCGCGCCCGTCGCGGCCGTGGCCGTGACGGCCCCCGCCGCCGCGCCCGCTCCCGCCGCGGCGGCAGCGCCCGCCGAAGCCGAGGACGCCCGCACGGTGGACGCGCCGCTCGTCGGCACGTTCTACGCCGCGCCGGACCCGTCCTCGCCGGCGTTCGTCAAGCCGGGCGACACCGTGAAGAAGGGCCAGACGATGTGCATCGTCGAGGCCATGAAGATGATCAACGAAGTGCCCGCCCCGTTTGACTGCGTGATCGAGAAATGCCTCGTGGCCGACGGCGAGCTGGTGGGCTTCGGTCAGGCGATGTTCGCCGTGCGGGAGCTGTGAGCCATGTTCAAACGTATTCTGATCGCAAACCGCGGCGAGATCGCCGTGCGCGTCATCCGCGCGTGCCGCGAGCTTGACATCGAGACCGTCGCCGTCTACTCGCAGGCGGACGCTGACGCGCTGCACGTGCAGCTCGCCACAAAGGCCGTGTGCATCGGCCCGGCCAAGGCCGCGCAGAGCTACCTGAACCAGGCGGCGCTGCTGACGGCCGCCGTCGAGACGGGCTGCGAGGCCGTCCACCCCGGTTACGGCTTCCTGTCCGAAAACCCGGAGTTCGCCGACCTCGTCGAGCGCTGCGGCCTGAAATTCATCGGCCCGACGGGCGACGTCATCCGGAAAATGGGCAACAAGGCGGCGGCCCGCGCGCTGATGCAGCAGGCGGGCGTGCCCGTCGTGCCCGGCTCGGACGGCCCCATCGCGAGCGCCGAACAGGCGGCGCAGATCGCCGAGAAGATCGGCTACCCCGTGCTCGTCAAGGCCAGCGCGGGCGGCGGCGGGCGCGGGATGCGCCGCGTCGATTCGCCCGACCAGCTGGCCGCGTCCATCGCCTCGGCGCAGGCCGAGGCCGTCGCGTGCTTCGGCGACGGGGAAGTGTACATCGAAAAGCTCATCCTCCGCCCGCGCCACATCGAGTTCCAGCTGATGGCGGACGAACTGGGAAACGTCGTCCACTTCGGCGAGCGCGACTGCTCCATCCAGCGCAAGAACCAGAAGCTGATGGAGGAATCGCCGTCGAAGGCGCTGTCGCCCGAGCTGCGCGCGCGCATGGGCGCGGACGCCGTGGCCGCCGCGAAGGCGTGCGGCTACCGCGGGGCGGGCACGGTCGAGTTCGTGCTCGCGCCGGACGGCAACTACTATTTTATTGAAATGAACACGCGCATCCAGGTCGAGCACCCCGTCACCGAGATGGTCACGGGCGTCGACCTCGTGCGCGAGCAGCTGCGCGTCGCGGCGGGGCTTCCGCTGTCCGTCACGCAGGAGGACGTACAGCTCACCGGCCATGCCATCGAGGTGCGCGTCAACGCCGAGGACCCGGCGGCGGGCTTCCGCCCCGCGCCCGGCAAGACGGAGTTCCTGCACTTCCCGGGCGGCCCCGGCGTGCGCGTCGACTCAGGGCTTTACAACGGATGCGAGCTGAGCCCGTACTACGATTCGATGGTCGCGAAGATCATCGTCCACGCGCCGACGCGCCTCGCGGCCATCCGCCGGATGCGCCGCGCGCTCGAGGAGCTGATCGTCGAGGGCTACCCCACCGGGGCGGACCTCGCGCACATCATCCTCTATCACCCCGATTTCCTCAAAGGAAGCTACGACACGTCATTCATCGCGGAGAACCTCGACGATCTTCTCCGCTGGTGCGAGACGGGCGGGCATCCGGAGGCCGAACAGGAGGAAGCATAATTGGACACGCGCTTTTCCCAGAGAAAACAGCGCCTTCTGCGCCTGAAGGTGCTGCGCGAGGGGCAGGCTGCCGAAGTGCAGCGCGTCTCCGCGCAGGCCGTCTTTGAAAAATGCCCCGGCTGCGGCGAGGCCGTTTCGAAGACGCAGTGGGCGCGCGAGTTGTACGTCTGCCCGAAATGCGGCTATCACCGGCCGCTGGGCGGCTACCTGCGCCTGTCGACGCTGCTCGATCCCGGCACGTTCCGCGAGCTGGAACCCCGTCTCGCGGCGAAGAACGGCCTCGACTTCCCCGGCTATGACGACAAGCTCGCCGCGCAGCGCCGCCGCACCGGCCTCGCGGACGCGGTCGTCGCGGCCAAGGGCCGCATCTGCGGGATGCCCGCCGTCGTGGCCGTCATGGACAGCCGCTTTCTGATGGGCAGCATGGGCGTCGCCGCGGGCGAGAAGATCGCGCGCGCCGCGCACACCGCGCGCCGCGCGAAGCTGCCGCTCATCGTGTTCTGCGCGTCGGGCGGCGCGCGGATGCAGGAGGGCATCCTCTCGCTGATGCAGATGGCCAAGACTGCCGAGGCCATCACCGAGCTGCGCGACGCGGGCGGCCTCTACGTCGCCTGCCTGACGCACCCGACGACGGGCGGCGTCACCGCCAGCTTCGCCTCGCTGGGCGACATCACGCTGGCCGAGCCGGGCGCGCTGATCGGCTTCGCCGGGCCGCGCGTCATCGAGCAGACCATCGGCGAGAAGCTCCCCGAGGGCTTCCAGAGCGCCGAATACCAGCTCGAGCACGGCTTCGTCGACGCCGTCGTCCCGCGCGCCGAGCTGAAGGAGACGCTGTGCCGCATTCTGAAACTGCACGCGAAGGGAGGCGCCGCACATGGCTGATCTGACCGCCGCGCAGCGCGTCGCGCTGGCGCGCAACCCGAAACGCCCCGGCACGGCCGATTTCATCGCCGCGCTGTTCACCGATTTCTTCGAGCAGCGGGGCGACCGCCTGTGCCGCGAAGACCCCAGCATCCTCGGCGGCGTCGCGCTGTTCCACGGCGTGCCGGTCACGGTGATCGGCCACCGCAAAGGGCGCGATTTGCAGGAAAACCTGCGCTGCAACTTCGGCATGCCCTCGCCCGAGGGCTACCGCAAGGCCCAGCGCCTGATGAAGGCTGCTGAAAAATTCGGCCGCCCTGTCATCACCTTTATCGACACGCCCGGCGCGTACCCCGGCCTCGAGGCCGAGGCGCGCGGGCAGGGCGAGGCCATCGCGAGCTGTCTCGCCGTCATGAGCGGGCTGAACGTGCCGCTCATCGCCGTCGTCACGGGCGAGGGTGGCAGCGGCGGCGCGCTGGCGCTCGCGATGGGCAACACGGTGCTGATGCTCGAAAACGCCGTCTACTCCGTGCTGTCGCCGGAGGGCTTCGCGTCCATCCTGTGGAAGGATTCGTCCCGCGCCGAGGAGGCGTGCGGCGTGATGAAGCTCACCGCCGCCGACCTGTTTGGGCTGGGCGTCATCGACAGCGTATTGCCCGAGCCGGAGGGCGGCGCGCAGGAAGACCCCGCCGCGCTGTATGAGACGCTCGACGCGGCCCTCACCGCCGCGCTGCGCAAAGCGGGCCGCATTGCCGATCCCGCCGCGCACCGCCGCCGCAAATTCGCCGCGATGGGCGAACGCTTCCTGATTGAAGCGGGGAAGGAGGAACTGTGATGGGCCTGCAAATTCTCGGCACCGGCCGCGCGGTCCCTTCCCGCTGCGTGACAAACGACGACCTCGCGAAGACCGTCGACACGTCCGACGAGTGGATCGCGACGCGCACCGGCATCCGCCAGCGCTATTTCTGCGCGGAGGGCGAGACGGTCGCCGCGCTCTCGGCTGAGGCCGCGCGCCTCGCGCTGGCGCGCGCCGGCCTTTCCGCCGCCGATGTGGGCCTCTGCGTCGCGGCGACGTTCACCGCCGACCACGCCACGCCCTCGCTCGCGTGCGAGGCGCACGCGCTGCTGGGCCTGCCCGAGAGCGCGCCCGCGTTCGATGTGAACGCCGCGTGCACGGGCTTTCTCACGGCGCTCGAGACGGCGCGGTGCTTCCTCGCCGCGTCACACCTCGCGTCGCCGGTCGCGCTCGTGATCGGCGCGGAGGCCGTCAGCCGCGTGCTGGACTTCGCCGACCGCTCCACGTGCGTCCTCTTCGGCGACGGCGCGGGAGCCGCCGTCGTGCGCCTGTCCGACGCGCACCCCTACGCGTGCCGCCTCGGCGCGCGCGGCGACGTCAAGCTGCTCCACGCGGGCGGCGCGGGCAGCGGCGACCGCTTCCTGCACATGGACGGCCGCGAGGTGTTCCGCTTTGCGACCGACATCATCCCCCGCACGATCCATGCGGTGCTCGGCGACGCGGGCCTTTCGCTCGACGACGTCGACCTCGTCGTCTGCCATCAGGCGAACGGCCGCATCATCGATCATGTTGTGAAAAAACTCGGCGTTCCCGCCGGGAAGTTCTATAAAAACATGCAGCGCTACGCCAACACCTCGGCGGCCAGCATCCCCCTCGCGCTCGACGAGCTGTTCGAGACGGGGACGCTCCGCCCCGGCATGCGCGTCGTCTGCGTCGGCTTCGGCGCCGGTCTCACCTGGGGCGGCGCGCTTGTGACGATCTGAGAAGGAGAACAAGATGAAAAGACTGAACGAAATGCTCGGCATTGAATTTCCGCTCATCCAGGGCGGCATGGCCAACATCGCCACCGGCGAGTTCGCCGCGGCGGTGTCGAACGCGGGCGCGCTGGGCCTCGTGGGCGCGGGCGGCATGACGGCCGACACGCTGCGCGAGAACATCCATCGCTGCCGCGAGCTGACCGACAAGCCCTTCGGCGTCAACATCATGCTGATGCACCCGCAGGCCGCCGAGATGGCGCAGATCGTCGCGGACGAGCGCGTGCCCATCGTCACGACGGGCGCGGGCAACCCCGGCGCATATGTAAAAATGTGGAAGGAAGCCGGCTGCAAGGTGTTCCCGGTCGTGCCCGCCGTCGTGCTGGCGCGCCGCATGGCCTCGCTCGGCGTCGACGGCGTCATCGCCGAGGGCACCGAGTCCGGCGGACACGTTGGCGAGATGACGACGATGGCCCTCGTGCCGCAGGTCGTGGACGCGATGAAGGAGTTCGGCATCCCCGTCATCGCCGCGGGCGGCATCGCGGACGGCCGCCAGCTGCTGGCCGCGTTCGCGCTCGGCGCCGTCGGCGCGCAGGTGGGCACGTGCCTGCTTGCCAGCGAGGAGTGCCCCATCCACGCGAACTACAAGGCCGCCGTGCTCAAGGCCAAGGACAGCGACACCATCGTGACCGGCCGCATCGGCGGCACCCCG
>CALXIU010000122.1 GCA_944388415.1 uncultured Ruthenibacterium sp.
GACGTCGTCCATCGTGACATTGATGTTGGACGCGGCGGCTCGCTTTTCGGGCAGCTCCTTGTCGACGCACTGGATGTCGTAGTTGATGCGCGCGAGCGCCTCGTAATCGGGGCCTTCCTTGCCCTCCTCCGCCTGCTTTTTTTCCTCCTCGAGCGCGGCGCGCTTTTTCTCCAGCTCAAGGCATTCGGTGATCTCCGGATGGCGCAGATTGCAGCACGCGCACGCCTCATCGAGCAGATCGATGGCCTTGTCAGGCAGATAGCGGTCGGTGATATAGCGCTCGGACAGCGTCACACAGGCCCGCACGACAGCGTCGGGGACCAACACGTGGTGGTGCTTTTCATAGTACTCCTTGATGCCTGCAATGACGGCGACGGCATCGTCGATCGACGGCTCCTCGACGCGGACAGGCTGGAAGCGGCGTTCCAGCGCCTGATCCTTCTCGATGAACTTGCGGTACTCGTCAAACGTCGTGGCGCCGATGACCTGGATCTCACCGCGCGACAGCGCAGGCTTGAGGATGTTGGCGGCATTCATCGCGCCTTCGGAGTCGCCCGCGCCGGTGATGTTGTGGATCTCGTCGATGAACAGAATCACGTTGCCCGCCGCCTTGACCTCGGCGATCAGACCCTTGACGCGGCTCTCGAACTGGCCGCGGAACTGTGTGCCGGCGACAAGCGCCGTGAGGTCGAGCAGATAGATCTCCTTGTCGCGCAGTCCGGCCGGGACGTCGCCGCTCACGATGCGCAGCGCGATCCCCTCCGCGATGGCCGTCTTGCCGACGCCCGCCTCGCCGATCAGGCACGGATTGTTTTTCTGGCGGCGCGAGAGGATCTGGATGGTGCGGTAGATCTCCTTGTCGCGCCCGATGATACGGTCGACCTTGCCCGCGCGCGCCTTTTCCGTGAGATTCTCACAGTAGCCGTCGAGCATTTTGCGTTTTTTGCCTTTTTCTTTCTCGCGGGGATTCTTTTTCTCCTCGTCGCCGGGCGCGCGGTCGCGCCGGATGCCGAAAATGCTGAACGGGAACGTGCCCGCGCCGCCGGGCGTGAACTCCTCCTTGTCGCCGTCCTCGCCCTCGGTGTCGCCATCGGGCTGCGCAGATTCCTGAAGGGACTGCATCATCTCGCCGAGGTTCATATCGCCGTTTTCCATCATACCGGCGAACTGTTCCTCCATCGCGCCAAGCTGTTCATCGGAGATGCCGAACCGCTTCATGATATCGTCGACGGGCTTGATGCCAAGCTCGCGCGCGCAGGAAAGGCAGTAGCCTTCCTGCTTTGTCTGACCGCCCTCCATCCGCTGCACGAACACGATGGCGGGACGTTTTTTGCATCTGACACAGATCATACGATCTTCCTTTCACTCAAAGAAATGGGTTGCAGTTGAAGAACAGGCGGAACGAATAGCTGCCCCACAGCGTCGCGTCGTTGAGCACCGGCAGGTTGTTTCCGGTGATGGCAATGACACCCCACAGCAGGCACAGCACAAGCACTGCATTGATCACACCCGCAACAAGGCCTGTAATGAGACCCAGCGAACGGTTGATGCCGCCGATGACGGGGATCTTGTTGATGTTTTCCAGCATCGCCACGCAGAACGTCACAAGAATGCGGCACAGCGCGTACGTCACAAAGAACACCGCTACCGTGATGATGGGGACGATGAGCGGAGCGACGACATTTTCCACGATCGCCTCGGCGACGTCGGGCGCGCTGGAATCAAACAGCCCCTGCGCGGAAGCGACGATCCCGTCGACAAAGCTCTGCGGCAGCACGCCGGACAGATCCTGAAGGATCGAACTCAGATTGACGCCCCCCTGACGCTGAATGGTGTTCGCCGTCTTTGTGATCAGGCCCGACCGAAAAAAGTTGTCGAACACCGCCGGGGAGACGCGGCCTGAGATGAACCACGCCGCCACGAGGGAGATCAGTTTCCCCGCGAGGTCGATGATCCCGGCCACGAAGCCGCGCTTTTTGTAGCGCACCATCGTGATGACGATCAGCACGATGAGCGCTGCGTCAAGGATGAGAGCATAAGACAGTTCCATGATCGTCTCCTTTCCCACGCGGTCATGCCGCGGGTGCGACGGACGAATCCGTCTGTGATGTTTCGCCGGATGCACTGTGTGTTTCCGGCTCTGATGCGCTGTCTGAGGGCGGCGCGACCCCGGACAGCTGCGTAAGGAAGGGTTCTTCCCCTTCCGCAGGGCGCGACGGAGCGTGAAATTCCATCGCGTCTCCACCGGCGAACAGATACAGTTTTCCTTTTGTCAGCAGGCGCTGCGGCGTATCGTCAAGAAGCGTCCGGCCATACAGAACGCCGTCCAGACCATAGGTGTAAACACAATCGTCCGCCAGCACATACACATGCGTGCGGTCGCTGGAAACTCGCAGCGCGCGAGTCTCCAATTCCGCCGTGCCGACAACGGTCAGAGCGGGGTCCAGAATGATGAGTTCCGCGTACCGTGACACGTCAACATCTGCAAACAGCAAGGCAAGGCTGTCATCCGACTGCGTCGAGACGCTTTGCAGAACGCGTGTGCCGAACTCGAACGAGGAAGTCTGCTGGCCCGTCTGCGTATCGATGACGACGGCCCGCGTGTCAAACACGCACAAGAGCTGATTGCCCGAGAGATAGCGCAGCGCGACGGGCAGCGCGTCATCAGCCTGGAACGTAAACACCGGCGCGTCTTTTCCCGTTTCAAACAAATACACCGTGGAGGACAGCGCGCCTCCGCGCGATTCGACAAGCGCGGTCGCAAAACGGCGGTTGTCGTCGTCGAACGTCAATGCGAGCGCAAACGCATCCAGCCGGTTCCACTGCCAGATGAGGTCGAACATCGGGTTGTAGACCTCCAGCCCCTTGTCGGTGAAGACGGCGAGTGTTCCGTTCGGGCTCATGCGCGCCAGAAGGATGTTGCCGTCGAGCGTCTTTTCCGCGAGCGTGCCGCGCCGTCCCTCCACGCGAAGCGCGGTGGAGCCGCGGCTGTAAATACATACGCGGGTGTTGCCCGTCGTGATGCACGGATCGCCGTAACCGTGCTGGATCCGGCGAAGTTCCCGCCCGGAGGCGGACCACATCACAAGTTCACGGTCGTCGACGGCAACAAAGCCGCCGGCAAGCGGCTGCACGTCGATGAGTTCGTCCATGCCGAGATCGAGCGGGAATCCGTCGCCCGGGCTGAGCGCGATGACGGCAGAATCGACAATATCGCCGAGCAGTGCGATCGATGCACCGTAAAGTCCGGTGAAGTAAGCCAGCGCGGCCGCGAGCGCCACAGCGAGCACCACGGCGATGCGGATGCGGCGGCGGCGTTTTTTCTGCCGCAGCCTCTCAAGCCGGGCGCGGTTCGCAGCGAGCGGCGCGTACGGGGCGTCCTGCCGAGGGCGCTGCGTCTGCGCGGAGCGCTGCTGAGCCGGCTGCTGCTTCGCCTGTCCGGACCGGCGTTCGCGCGGATCTGTTCCGCGCGGGAATTCAGGGGGAAATAGCTCCATAGATCCTTCCTTTATGTGAATGAGTAGCGCACGCGGTACAGGCAAAGGCCCTGCGCAGGAGCGGTGTCTCCGGCCCGCGAGCGGTCGCGCGAGGCGATGACCTGTGCCATTTCTTCCGGCTCCATGCGGTGCGCGCCCGCTTCGACGAGCGTTCCCACCAGAATGCGCACCATATTGTAAAGATAGCCGTCGGCGCAGATGTGGCAGACGATCTCGTCGCCGCTGCGCTCGACGCGGAAGAAGTGGACGGTGCGCACGGTATCCTCGATATCGCTGCCCGAGGACATGAACGCGCGGAAATCATGCGTCCCGCACGCGAGGGCCGCGGCGCGGCGCATGGCGTCCGTGTCGAGCGGCGCGCTGACGCGCCACTCATAGCGGCCGCGGAACACGTCCGCGACGCGGCTGTTGCGGATGCGGTAGATGTATTCCTTTGACACGGACGAATACCGCGCGTGGAATTCTTCTTCCACCTCGCGCGCGGCGAAGACGCGGATGTCGTCCGGCAAAAAGCGGTTGATCGCAAGCGGCAGCTTCTGCGGCGCGATGGGCTTGGGCTGGCGGTAGCTGACGCAGTAGCCCTCGGCGTGCACGCCCGCGTCGGTGCGCGAACAGCCCTTCACGGGCGGGCGCACGCCGTACAGGCGCTCGAGCGCGTTTTGCAGCTCCTCGCAGACGGTGTGCGCATTTTTCTGCACCTGAAAGCCGTGGTAGTTCGTGCCGTCGAACTGCATCGTGATGAGTACGTGCATCGCTCGCCTCCCGCTCAGATGGACGGGAACCAGAGGTTCGACAGCCCGATGAGCACAAACGCGGCGGCGCAGACGCCGGCGTAGACGAAATCGCTGGCGCGCAGGCGCAGCTGCTTGAGGCGCGTGCGGCCCTCGCCGCCGTGGTAGCAGCGGCACTCCATCGCCATCGCGAGCTCGTCCGCGCGGCGGAACGCCGAGATGAACAGCGGGATGAGCACGGGGATCAGCGCCTGGATGCGCTGCTTGAGCGTGCCGGAATCGAGCTGCGCGCCGCGCGCCTTCTGCGCGTTCATGATTTTTTCCGTCTCCTCGATCAGCGTCGGAATAAAGCGCAGCGCGATGGTCATCATCATCGCCAGTTCATGCACCGGAAGGTGCAGGCGTGAAAGCGGGTACATCAGGCGCTCGATGGCGTCCGTGAGCACGATGGGGCTGGTGGTGTACGTCAGAAGGCTTGTCCCGGCGATGAGGCAGATGATGCGCACAGCCATGATGATCGTGTAGCGGATGCCCTCCGGGTAGATGCGGAAGATCCAAAACTCCACAAGCGGCTCGCCCTCGCCCGTGAGCAGCAGCAGGTTGAACACCGCCGTGAACAGAATGATCGGGATGATCGGCTTGATGCTGCGCGCGATGAGCTTGATGGGAATTTTCGACACGCCGTACAGCACGGCGAGAAATGCTGTGGAGACGGCGAGGCCGAGCGGGTTCGAGCCGATGAACAGCATGACGATATAGGCGATCGTCAGAATGATCTTGACGCGCGGATCCATGCGGTGCACCGGGGAATTTCCCGGGAAGTGCTGGCCGATCGTGATATCCCTCAGCATCCGACCGCCCCCTCCCGCGCGGCCTTCGCCGCGAGCACCGTCTTGACCGCGTACGGAATGGTGTAGACGTCAGCCGGAATGTCAAGGCCCATCTCGCGCAGGCGCAAAAAGACCTTTGTCACCTCGGGAACGCTCAGGCCGAGCGCCAGAAGCTCCGGCGCGCGGGCGAAGATCTTCGCCGTCTCATCGTACATGGCGATATGGCCCGCGTTGAGCACGAGCACCTTGTCGGCGTACTTCGCGATATCCTCCATCGAATGGCTGACGAGCACGGTCGTTGTGCCCGTCTCCTTGTGCCACAATTTGATCTGGCCGAGGATCATGTCGCGCCCCGCGGGATCGAGGCCGGCGGCCGGCTCGTCCAGCACAAGGATCTTCGGCTCCATCGCCAGCACGCCCGCGATGGCGACGCGGCGCTTCTGTCCGCCGGACAGCTCGAAGGGGCTTGCGTCGAGCACGCGCTGTGTGATGCCGCAGAACTCGGCGGCTCGGCGCACGCGGCGGTCGATCTCGTCTTTATTGAGGCCCATGTTCGTCGGGCCAAAGGCGATGTCCTTGTAGACTGTCTCCTCGAACAGCTGATATTCCGGGTACTGGAACACGAGGCCGACCATGAAGCGGAACCGGCGGATGTCCTTGGGGTTCGCCCAGATGTCCTGACCGCCGATCAGCACACGGCCGCGCGTCGGGCGGTTGATGCCGTTGAAGTGGCCGATGAGCGTCGACTTGCCGCAGCCGGTCGAGCCGATGACGCCGATGAACTGGCCTTCCTCGATCTCAAAGCTGACGTCGTCGAGCGCGGTGGTCGCGTCCGGCATTCCCTCATTGTAGATATAGGAGAGGTGGTCGATCGTTACGATTGCGGACATTCCCCGGCCTCCTTTCCCGTGATGGCTTTGTACAGCGCTCTGGCGCACTCGTCGACGTCGATGACATCGACAGGCATCGGCAGTCCCGCCTCCGTGAGCGCGTGGCAGAGTTCCGCCGACTGCGGCACGTCAAGATGCAGCGCCTTGACCTCTTCCACACGGCTGAACACCTCTTTCGGCGTTCCCTCCATCGCGATCTTCCCCTCGCTCATCACAATGACGCGGTCGGCCATTGCCGCCTCCTCCATATAGTGCGTGATGTGCACGACGGTGATCCCGTGGTCGCGGTTGAGGCTGCGGACGGTGCGCATGACCTTCTCGCGCCCGATGGGGTCGAGCATGGCCGTGGCCTCGTCGAGGATGAGGCAGTCCGGACGCATCGCGATGACGCCCGCGATGGCGACGCGCTGCTTCTGCCCTCCGGACAGCTTGTGCGGAGCCTTCTCGCGGTGCTTGTAGATGCCGGCCATCTTCATGGCCTCGTCGATGCGCGTGCGGATCTCCGCGGGCGGAACTCCGAGGTTCTCCAGCGCGAACGCGACGTCCTCCTCCACGACGGTGGCGACGATCTGGTTGTCCGGATTCTGGAACACCATGCCCACCTTCTGACGCATTTCCAGAAGGCGGTCCTCGTCAGTCGTGGGGATATCCTCAATGTAAACCATTCCGCTGACGGGCAGCAGAATGGCGTTGAAATGTTTTGCGAGCGTGGATTTGCCGCACCCGTTCGCGCCGAGCACCGCCACGAACTCGCCGCGCTCCACCTGTGCGGTGAGGCCGTCGAGCGCCTTGTGCTGCTCGTGCGAATAGGAAAACGTCACATCCTGTGCGCGGAGCATCTGGTCCATGTCTTTCCCCTTCCCTGTTTGTGTCGCCTCAAACGCGCGTCCACAACGCCGTCGCGCCGCATGGGACGGCGCCTCCTGTCGCGGTGACGGGCAGGCCGATCTCGTCGCATGACGTTGCGCCGCCGAAGCGCGGCGTGATGCGCGCGTGGAGCATGTATTCCATCACGCTGGGCGAGAGGCCCGTCGTATAGCTGTTGACGGCCACGAACAGCGGCTCGTCGCTGAGCAGCTTCGCGCACTCGTCGATGAAGTCATAGATGCTGTCCTCGAGCTTCCACACCTCGCCGCCCGGGCCGCGGCCGTAGCTGGGCGGGTCCATGATGATGGCGTCGTACCGCACGCCGCGGCGCTGCTCGCGCGCGACGAACTTGGCGCAGTCGTCGACGATCCAGCGGATGGGGCGGTCGGCAAGGCGTGACGCCGCGGCGTTCTCACGCGCCCACGCGACCATTCCCTTGCTGGCGTCAACGTGGCACACGCTCGCCCCGGCGGCGGCGCACGCGAGCGTCGCCGCGCCGGTGTAGCCGAACAGGTTCAGCACCTTGACGGGACGCCCCGCGTCCTCAATGAGGCGTTTGTACAGATCCCAGTTGACGGCCTGCTCCGGGAACACGCCCGTGTGCTTGAAGCCCGTCGGCGAGACGATGAGGCGCAGTTCGCCGTAGGAGATCTGCCATTTCTGCGGCATTTTGCGTCGGTATTCCCACTCTCCGCCGCCCTTCGACGACCGGTGGTACACCGCGTGCGCCGATCGCCACAGCCCGCTCGTCTCGCCCGTCTTCCAGAGGATCTGCGGGTCGGGCCGCACGAGGAGCGTCTCTCCCCAGCGCTCGAGCCGGTTGCCGTGTGTCGCATCGATCAGTTCATAATCGCGCCATTGGTCTGCTGCACGCAATGTATTTCCCTCCGCCTGTCTTGTGCCGTCCGCGCGGGACGGCATGATTCATTGTATCTGATAAATGTGAACATTTCTACTTTTCGCACGTCACAAGTCGTCAAACGACTGCTGGCCGTCTGATTCCGCACGCGGCGCTCGAATGCCCAGGTGCTCGTATGCGTATCTTGTGACGCAGCGGCCGCGCGGCGTGCGCGTCAGATAGCCCATCTGCATCAGGTACGGCTCGCACACGTCCTCCAGCGTGACAGCCTCCTCGCCGAGCGCGGCCGCCAGCGTCTCAAGCCCGACCGGGCCGCCGCCATACATTTCGATGATGGCGCGCAGCACGTTGCGGTCGAGCTCGTCGAGGCCTTTCTCGTCAATGTCCATGCGGCGCAGCGCGCTGTGGGCCGTCTTGCCGTCCACCGAACCGTCGCCGATGACCATTGCGAAATCGCGCACGCGCTTCAAAAGGCGGTTTGCGACGCGCGGCGTGCCGCGGCTGCACTGTGCCAGTTCCAGCGCGCCCTCCTGCGTGCACCGCACGCCGAGAATGGCCGCTGAACGGCGGATGATGCGCGCGAGCTCCTCCGGCGAGTACAGCTCCAGCTTGAGCAGCACGCCGAAGCGGTCGCGCAGCGGGCCGGTGAGCTGGCCGGCGCGCGTCGTCGCGCCCACGAGCGTGAAGCGCGGCAAATTGATGCGGATGGACTGCGCGCCGGGGCCCTTCCCGATCATGATGTCGAGCGCATAGTCCTCGAGCGCGGGGTACAGGACTTCCTCGACCTGGCGCGACAGACGGTGGATCTCGTCGATGAAGAGCACGTCGCCCTCCTGAAGATTCGTCAGCAGCGCCGCGAGGTCGCCCGGTTTTTCGATGGCCGGACCGGATGTGACGCGGATCTGCACGCCCATCTCCTGCGCGACGATGCACGCGAGCGTCGTCTTGCCGAGCCCCGGCGGGCCGTAGAGCAGCAGGTGATCGAGCGGCTCGCCGCGCATCTTCGCGGCCTGCAAGTAAATTTTCAGGTTTTCCTTTGCCTTGTCCTGCCCGATGTACTCGTCAAGCGTCTTCGGGCGGAGCGACGCCTCGGCGTCAAAGTCCTCCGGCTCGGGGTCGGGGCTGACGAGGCGCGCGGCGGGGTTGACGTCCACGGATTCGATCGCCATATCGCCTTACCTCCTTTTCCCGATGCCCTGCAGCGCAAGGCGGATGAGTTCCTGAACAGGCAGCGTCTCGTCGAGCCCGGCGAGCGCCGCGGCAGCCTCGCTGCCCGTGTAGCCGAGCGCCGTCAGCGCCTCAGCGGCCTGCTGCATCGCCCCGGCGGGCGCTGGCCGCGCGCCGCCGACATCCGACAGCGTGACGGACGAGCCGACCGTCTTGCCGAGCTTGTCCTTCAATTCCAGCACGATGCGCTGCGCGAGCTTCGGCCCGACGCCGTTCGCGGCGGTGAGCGCCTTGTGGTCGCCGCCCGACACCGCGAAGACGATGCGCTGCACACTGAGCGCGCTGAGGATGGCGAGCCCCGCTTTGGGGCCGACGCCGGACACCGCGGTGAGCAGCTCGAACATGTTTTTTTCCTCGCGCGTCGCGAAGCCGAACAGCGAGACATCGTTCTCGGTGATGTTCATGTGCGTGTAGACGGTGCATGTGCCGCCTGTTCCGGGCAGCGCGCCCGCCGTTGTGGACGGCACGGAGACAAAATAGCCCACGCCGCCGCAGTCGATGACGGCGGAGTCGGCCGTCTTCTCCAATATCTTGCCTGTGAGACAGTAAATCATTCTATCCTCCGGAAACTCAGAAATACCCCAGCTGCTGGCGGCGCGTCAGCGCGACGCCGTATTGCAGAGAACGGTACGAATACGCGTGGCAGATGGCAATGGCGAGCGCGTCGGCCGTGTCGTCAGGCTTCGGCACCTCGTCGAGGCCGAGCAGCGTCTTTGTCATTTCCTGCACCTGTTTTTTCGGCGCCTTGCCGTAGCCCGACACGCTCTGCTTGACCTGCATCGGCGTGTACTCGAACACAGGAACGTGCGCCTGTTTCGACGCAAGCAAAATCACGCCGCGCGCCTCGGCGACGGCGATGGCCGTCGTCTTGTTCGTCGTGAAGAACAGCGTCTCGATCGCCATCGCATCCGGGCGCAGCACGTCGAGGACGTGGCAGGTGTCGTTGTAGATCTCCTCGAGGCGGTCCTCAAACTGCGTGTGAGACTGGGTGGTGATGGCTCCGTAGCGCACGACGGAAAACCGGTTCTTCTCATAGTCCAGAGCGCCGAACCCAACGATGGCATAACCGGGGTCGATCCCGAGCACGCGCAAAACGGCACACCTCCCCAATGATAATAAATCACTCTATTATACCATCCTCGTTTCAAAAAAACAATCAATTCCCGCACGGATTTCCTGCGTGAACTGGACGGGACATGCATAAATATGATATAGTAATAGCATTCTTCGCGGCAAATACACTGTACCGCGGCATCAGGGGGAAAGGATATGGGAGTATTGCAGGGGATCATCAAAACGGTGGACGACTTCATCTGGGGAATTCCGATGATCGTTCTTCTCTACGGCGCACACATTTTCATGACGGTCCGCACCGGCGTCATCCAACGGAAGACATTTCTGGGCATCCGGCTGTCTGTCTCGCGCGACGACGACTCCGAGGGCGACATCAGTCAGTTCGGCGCGCTGACGACGGCGCTGGCCTCGACGATCGGCACGGGCAATATCATCGGCGTCGGCACGGCCATCGCTCTGGGCGGACCGGGCGCGGTGTTCTGGTGTTGGCTGACGGGCGTGCTGGGCATCGCGACGAAATACGCGGAATCGCTTGTCGCACAGAAGTACCGCGTCAAAACAAAGGACGGCCGTGTGCTGGGCGGCGCGATGTATGCGCTCGAGCGCGGTCTCGGCCTCAAGTGGCTGGCAAAGCTGTTCGCGCTGTTCACCGCCCTGGCAACGTTCGGCATCGGGTGCAGCGTGCAGGTGAACGCCATCTCGACGGTGATGAACGCGAACTTCCACGTCGCGCCGCTGGCCGTGGGCGTGGTCGTCGCGGCATTGACGGCCCTTGTGATCTTCGGCGGCGTGCGCACGATCGCGAGCGTCTGTGAGAAGCTGGTCCCGTTCATGGCGGCGTTCTATGTGCTGGGCTGCGTTGTGATCCTCGGCATCAACTACGATTACATCCTCCCGACGATCGGCGTCATCATGCGTCTCGCCTTCACACCCGGCGCGGCGGCGGGCGGCATCGTCGGCGGCGGCATCCTGCTGGCGGCGCGCTACGGTGTGGCGCGCGGTCTGTTCTCGAATGAGTCCGGCATGGGCTCCGCGCCCATCGTCGCGGCGGCGGCCAAAGCGCGCAATCCGGTTCGTCAGGCGCTCGTTTCCTCCACCGGCACGTTCTGGGACACGGTCGTCGTCTGCCTGCTGACAGGCCTCGTGCTCGTCTCGAGCATCTTGAAAAATCCGGAGATCGACCTCGGAGCTGTGACGGACGGCGGCATCCTGACAAACCTCGCGTTCGAGCAGATCCCCGTCATCGGGCCGCTGATCCTGATCGTCGGCATCGTGACGTTCGCGTACTCCACGATCCTCGGCTGGTCGTATTACGGCGAGCGCGGCGCGGAGTATCTGCTGGGCCGCAAGGTGCTCACCCCGTACCGCGCGCTGTTCTGCGCGGTGCTCGTCATCGCGCCCGTCATCGATCTTCAGATGGTGTGGGACGTCGCGGACATTCTCAACGCGCTGATGGCGATCCCGAACATCGTGGCCGTCGTTCTGTTGTCCGGCATGGTGTCCAGTGAGACGAAATACTACCTCGCGCACATTGACGAAAAAGACGAGACAGAGCTTCCGGTCATTGACTGAATCAAGCGCTGCGGGCGGGAAAACTTCCCGCCCGCAAATTTTTTTATTTTTTTTTGAAAAAAGGTATTGCTTTTTTTTAAAATGCTTGCTATAATAACACACGTCGCCGGTGATACGGCGACCAAGAGAATACGGGCGGTTAGCTCAGCTGGTAGAGCACCTGCTTGACGTGCAGGGGGTCAGGGATTCGAGTTCCTTACCGCCCACCATGAAAAACCATCGTTCTTCGATGGTTTTTTTGTTTTTATCCAGCGGGATGCAAATTGGTCTGCGAATTTCTCCGGGCCGATTTCTTGACAAGCATCGCTCCGCTATTATATAATTGATTGGTTTATAAAGAATTTCTTTTGATGTAAAAGATGCTGAAGAGGGAAAAAATATGGAACAAACAAATCTCCGCAACATTGCTATTATCGCGCACGTCGACCACGGCAAAACGACGCTTGTGGATCAGATGCTCAAGCAGTCCGGTGCGTTCCGCGACAATCAGCAGGTCGCTGAGCGAGTGATGGACTCGGGCGATATCGAGCGCGAGCGCGGCATCACGATCCTTGCCAAGAACGCCGCGACATACTATGACGGCGTGAAGATCAACATTGTCGACACCCCGGGCCACGCCGATTTCGGCGGCGAGGTGGAGCGCGTTCTGAAGATGGTCAACGGCGTGCTGCTGCTCGTCGACGCGGCGGAGGGCTGTATGCCCCAGACGCGCTTTGTTCTCCAGAAGGCGCTGCAGCAGAACCTGTCGCTCGTCATTGCGGTGAACAAGATCGACCGCCCGGACGCGCGCGTGAAGGAGGTCATCGACGAGATCCTGCTTCTTCTGATGGATCTCGGCGCGACGGACGAGCAGCTGGACAGCCCGATGGTGTTCTGCTCCGGCCGCGCGGGCACGGCGAGCTACAGCCCCGACGTTGCGGGTGAGAACCTCGAGCCGCTGTTCCGCACGATCCTCGACTACGTCAAGCCGCCGGTCGGCGACCCGGAGGCCCCGTTCTCGATGCTGTGCTCTTCTATTGACTACAATGATTTTGTCGGCCGCATCGGCATTGGCCGCATTGAAAACGGCCGCGTGCGCGTGGGGCAGGACGTCGTGATGTGCGACTGGCATGACCCTGATCTGTCGAAGCGCGGACGCATCACGGCCCTGTACAGTTTCGCGGCCAACGGCCGCACGCCGATCGACGAGGCGTCGGCGGGCGACATCGTCGCCTTCTCGGGCCTGACGGACATCAACATCGGCAACACGCTGTGCACGCCGGAGCTGGTGGAGCCGCTGCCCTTTGTGAAGATCAACGACCCGACGGTGGAGATGACGTTTGCCGTCAACGACAGCCCGTTCGCGGGCAAGGAGGGCAAGTTCGTCACGAGCCGTCAGATCCGCGAGCGCTTGCACCGCGAGCTTTTGAAGGACGTGGCGCTGCGCGTCGAGGACTCCGAGACGACGGAGAGCTTCCGCGTGATGGGCCGCGGCGAGATGCACCTGTCGATCCTGATCGAGACGATGCGCCGCGAGGGCTACGAGCTTCAGGTCTCGCCGCCCAAGGTGCTGACGCACGAGGAGAACGGCGTTGTGATGGAGCCGATGGAGCACGTCGTCATCGACGTGCCGACGGAGTATCAGGGCAGCGTCATGCAGAAGCTTGGGTCCCGCAAGGGCGAGCTGGTGCAGATGGCGCCGCTCGGTTCGGACCGGATGCGCGTGGAGTTCCGCATTCCCTCCCGCGGCCTGTTCGGCTATCGCAGCGAATTTTTGACGGACACGCACGGCGAGGGCGTTCTGAACACGATCTTCGACGGCTACGATGCGTGGCGCGGCGAATTGCCCGGCCGCTCGACGGGCAGCCTTGTGAGCTTCGAGACGGGCGTCGCGGTGACGTACGGCCTGTTCAATGCGCAGCAGCGCGGCACGCTGATCGTCAATCCGGGCGAGAAGGTCTACGAGGGCATGGTCATCGGCTACACTGCGGCCGGCGAGGACATGAGCGTGAATGTGTGCAAGACAAAGCACCTGACGAACACGCGCGCGTCTGGCAGCGACGACGCGCTGCGTCTGGTGCCGGTGTCGAAGTTCAGCCTCGAGGAGAGCCTCGAGTTCCTGAAGCCGGACGAGCTGCTGGAGGTCACCCCGCAGAGCATCCGCATCCGCAAGCGCATTTTGAAGCACGACCTGCGCATGAAGGCGCTCAAGGGCGGAAAATAAACGAATTTTCGCGGCGTTCGTATCGACACGGACGCCGCTTTTTTGTATAATAAAAGAAAAAAGCCCGCGTCCCGAAGCCGGGCGCGGACATCAAAAAACAGGAGCAAACGGAAAGGACGAGCGCAAATGAAAAACGTGATCGTGGGCCAGAGCGGCGGCCCGACCGCCGTCATCAACTCGAGCCTTGTCGGCGTATACGAGACGGCCAAGAGCCTCGGCGTGCCGAAGGTCTATGGGATGCAGTATGGCATCGAGGGCCTGCTGGACTGGCTGATCGTCGACCTGTCGACGCATATCAAGTCGGAGGTGGAGGCTGAGCTGTTGAAGCGCACGCCGTCGTCATTCCTCGGCAGCTGCCGCTACAAGCTTCCGGAGATCGGCGAGGATGATGAGGTATACGAGACGATCTTCGCGCGTCTGGCGGAACTGGACATCGGCTATTTCATCTACATCGGCGGCAACGACAGCATGGACACCATTGAGAAAATGAGCACATACGCGCACATGACGGGCAGCGACCTGCGCTGTATCGGCGTGCCCAAGACGATCGACAACGACCTTGAGATCACCGACCACACGCCGGGCTTCGGCTCCGCGGCCAAGTACATCGGCATCGTGATGAAGGAGATCGTGCGCGACAGCCTTGTGTACAACCTCAAGAGCGTGACGGTGGTCGAGATCATGGGGCGCAACGCGGGCTGGCTGACGGGCGCGGCCGCAATGGCGAAGGGCGCGGACTGCTCGGGCGCCGACATCATCTGTCTGCCGGAGGTCCCGTTCGATCCGGAGGCGTTTGTCTCCCGCGTGCGCGAATTGCAGGCGCAAAGGTGAAATCTGGTGATCGCGATCTCTGAGGGGATCCGCACGGCCGACGGGCGCTATGTCTGCGAACTGGCGGGCGAAGGCGCGTCGCACGACGTGTTCGGCCACAAGAATCTGACGGGCGCGGGCAAGTTCCTTGCAAACGTCATTGCCGACCGCATCGGCTGCAAGACGCGCGCCATCGAACTGAACACGCTGCAGCGCTGCTCGGCGCACGTCGCGAGCCGCACGGACATCACCGAGGCGTATCAGGCGGGCGGCGCGGCCACGATGGCCGCCGTGCGCGATGAGGAGACGGCGAAGATGGTCATCCTGAAGCGCCTCTCCACGAAGCCGTACCTGTGCGTCACGGATCTGGCGGACATCGACCAGATCGCGAACCGTGAGAAGATGTTCCCGCGCGAGTGGATCGCGGCCGACGGCTTCGGCGTGACGCCCGAGTTCGTGCAGTACGTCTACCCGCTCATTCAGGCCGAGCTGACGCCGGTGTACATCGGCGGACTGCCGCGCCACATCGCACTCAACTGATCCGAAACAGCCAAAGGGGGGCTGCCGCGAAAACGCGGCAGCCCCCCTTTTTATGCTTCTTCCTCGCCGAGCAGGATGCGCAGCATCCGCTCGGGGTCTTCCAGAAAACGCTTTGTGACGCGCACGTGCTCCGTGTCGCGGTAGTCGGCGGGCGCAAAGCCGTCCCCGTCGAACAAAAGTATCTGAGCGCCCGGCAGCGCCATCAGAATGGGCGAGTGCGTGCAGACGACAAACTGCGCGCCCTGGCGCGCGAGGTCGTACAGCCGCACGAGAAGCGCCATCTGGCGCGTCGGCGACAGCGCCGCCTCCGGTTCGTCGAGAAAATACAGGCCGTTCGGCCGGAAGCGGCTTTGCACGAGCGAGAGAACGCTCTCGCCGTGGGACTGCGCGTGCAGCGAGCGGCCACCGTACTGCCGCAGAAAATCCGGATCGTCCCCGCCGAGGTCGTCGACGACGGAGGCGACGTTATAGAAGCTCTCTGCGCGCAGGAAAAAGCCGGTCTTCGGCAGAAGTCCGCGCGTCAGGCGCAGATATTCGTGCAGTTCGGAGTGTGTCGCGCGCGTGGCAAACCGAAAATTGCGCGAGCCGCCCTCCGCGTTGAAACCGGACGCGACGGCGAGCGCCTCGAGCAGCGTCGACTTCCCTGTTCCGTTTTCACCGACGAAAAACGTGACGGGCGCGGTCAGCTCCAGCGGCTCGCGCACGAGGCGGCGCACCGCCGGGAGTTCCGTCCAGTACGCGTTTGCCGGAACGGGCTGCACAAGCGCCGCGCGGCGCAAAAACAGGGGATCCACGGATCAGACACTCCTCTCTCATTCGTTGGAAAAAAGCAGCGCGCCGCATGACTTCCATGCGGCGCGCTGTCAGGTGTCAGGTGAGATCGTTGTCGTAATGGAGCACCGTCTCGGGCGCCTTCGGGGCGTGCGGGGCCTCCGCGGAGTCGGACGGGCGGACAGCGTTCTCCTCCGCCCGCTCGGGGCTGTTCGCAGGCGCGGCCTCACCCTCGGAATGAAGGCAGCCTCCCTTCATCAGCGTGTCGAACTCCTTGCCGGAGAGTTTCTCACGCTCCAGAAGCGCCGCGGCCACAGCGTGCAACTGCTCCATATGCTCTTCAAGGATCGCGCGTGCGGACTCAAACGCGACGTCGAGCATGTCGCGGATCTCCTCGTCGATCTCCGCGGCGACCGTCTCGGAATAGCTGCGGCCCGTGCCGAGGTCGCGGCCGAGGAAGGTCTCGCTCGGGTTCGTACCGTAGACGACGGGACCGAGGCGGTCGGAGAAGCCGTAGCGCATGACCATGCTGCGTGCGATGGCGGTGGCGCGCTCGAGGTCGTTCGACGCGCCGGTGGAGATGTCGTCGAGGACGAGTTTCTCCGCGACGCGGCCGCCGAGCAGCGTGACGATCTGTTCTTCCATCTGGCGCTTCGTGACGTACGTCTTGTCGTCCTCGGGCAGGCTCATCGTGTAGCCGCCCGCCGCGCCGCGCGGGATGATGGAGATCTCATGCACGGGGTCGGCCGTCTCGCAGCAGTAGTGCGCGATGGCATGGCCCGCCTCGTGATAAGCCGTCAGGCGCTTCTCCTTCTCAGAGACGACGCGGCTCTTCTTCTCAGGGCCGGCAATGACCTTGATGCTGGCTTCCTCGATGTCCTTCTCGGTAATGGCCTTGCGGCCGCGCTTCGCGGCGAGCAGCGCCGCCTCGTTGACGAGGTTCTCGAGGTCCGCGCCGGTGAAGCCCACCGTGGAGCGAGCGATCGTCTTGAGCACAACGTCCGGCGCGAGGGGCTTGTTGCGCGTGTGCACCTTCAAGATCTCCTCGCGGCCTTTCACATCGGGCAGGCCGACATAGACCTGTCGGTCGAACCGGCCGGGACGCAGCAGCGCCTTGTCGAGGATGTCGGCGCGGTTCGTGGCGGCAATGACGATGACACCCTCGTTCGCGCCGAAGCCATCCATCTCAACGAGCAGCTGGTTGAGAGTCTGCTCGCGCTCGTCGTGACCGCCGCCGAGGCCGGCACCGCGCTGACGGCCAACGGCGTCGATCTCGTCGATGAAGATGATGCACGGGGCGGTCTTCTTGG
>CALXIU010000123.1 GCA_944388415.1 uncultured Ruthenibacterium sp.
GCGCAAAATCGGGTGTTTTTTCGCCGGAAAAGGGTACTGGGGGAAACCAATAAGCATCCCCCGCGCATCGCGCGGGTGGTGCGTTTGGTGTCCCTCAGGAGGCTGTCGAACTTTTTCGACAGCCTCAGGGCGCGGCATTCCGCCGCGCCCTCATATTTTTTCCTCTCCCGGCATACCCATTAGAAACAACCGCTGGGAGGAATGGGTATGAAGGGCAATCCCGAAGAGCGCGCCGTGCGCCTCGGAGAGTACATCGCGCAGACGCACGCCACCGTCCGCGCCGCGGCCAAAGCCTTCGGTGTCTCCAAGAGCACCGTGCACAAGGACGTCACGATCCGGCTGCGGCAGCTCGACCGGGAGCTGTTCGGGCAGGTGCGGGCGGTGCTGCAAAACAACAAGGACGAGCGCCATCTGCGCGGCGGCATGGCGACGCGGCACAAATATCACCCCGACAGCTGAAGCGGGAAAATCAAAACTGCCGGGCGGAGCCGCCCGGCAGTCTTGGGTTTACAGCGCCTTGTTGTAGGCTGTCATCAGCGCGGCCCACGTCTGCGAGCCGACGATGCCGTCGGCCTTCAGGCCGGAGCGCTGCTGGAACGCCTCCACGGCGCTCTCCGTGCGCGCGCCGAACTGGCCGTCCACGGTCAGGCCGGCGTTGTCGACCTTGTTCAGCTCCGACTGAATGAAGCGCACGGCGTCGCCCGATGAGCCGCGGCGCAGCGTCGCGCCGGGATACGGGTACAGCACGCCGGGCACCGCGCGGGAGTTGACGCTGTTTTTCACGTCAACGATCTTGTTCCACGACATCTGGCCCAGCTGGCCGTCCGCGCTCATCGCGAACAGGTGCTGGAAGCGCCGCGTCGCGTCCCGCATATTGGCGCCGTACTTGCCGTCCGCGCCCTGCGTGTTGATGGACGTGTACACCTTCGCCAGACTGTTCAGATACCCCTGCATCCGGTTCACGTCCTGGCCGCTCGCGCCGTTTTTCATCGTGACGCCCACCCACGTGTCGCCGTTCGCGCCGTCAGGCAGCTGAGATCGGTCGTAGACGATGGCGTTCCACGTCGCGTTGCCGATGACGCCATCGGGCTTCAGGCCCACGATGCGCTGATACGTCTTGACGGCGTTCGCGGTCGACGCGCCGTACTTGCTGTCGACGGTCAGCAGCGGCAGCGAGGCGTACTTCGCCGCGCGCAGCGCGTTCAGATAGCTCTGCATCCGCGCCACCTGCGTCGTCGAGCTGCCGGTGCTCAGCGGCGTGCCGGGATACGCCGGGTCGACGTTGAGCGCCAGAAGATTCTTTTCCAGATCGGTCATACAAAAACAACCCCTTTCTGCACCATGCTATGCGGAAAGGGGTGTTTTCGTCACCGGCGCAGTTGGGGAGCGAGCCGCGCCTCGGCGAATTTCAGAACGAGGTACATCAGCGCTGTGTCGACGGGGAATTTCAGCATGTTTTTCACGAGCCGAAGCGTCGTCAGCGCCAGCGCGTTGCCGTACATGATGTGCAGCCAGACGGGCGTCAGGCACAGGTTCAGCACGAGCGTCACCGTCAGACAGGCCGCGGCGCAGCGCCACAGGCGCACGGGCTTTTTGTACAGCCAGCAGCCGTACAGGAAGCCCAGCAAAAACTGGTTGAGCGTGAAGCCGATGAAGAAGCCGCCGTTCGGGCGCAGCGCGTAGGCGAGGATGTCGACGACGACGCCCGACAGCCCCGCGCACCACGGTCCGTACAAAAACGCCGCGGCCGCGACGCCCACGAATGAGAAGCCGATCTCCAGCAGCTGGCTGACCTGAAACGTCGCCACGCGGTCGAGCACGACCGTCAGCGCCGCGAACATCGACGTGCCCGCGAGGCTGCGCACGTCGTGCAGCTCCGCGAGCGCCGCGCGCATCCGCGCGGAAACATCAGAAATGCGTTCGGAAAACATCAAAAAAGACCTCCTTTGTCGCGTGTTGCCACAAAGGAGGTCTGCGTTTTTTCTCAAAAAGCGCGCAAAACATTCTTTGCGGCAGCGGGATGCGGACGGCGCACCGCAAGCCTTCCGGCTTTTCGTCCGCTGTGCAACTCCCCGTCACAGCGGCACTTGACGCGCGGCGTCCTACTCTGCCTGATTGAGCACCCCCATCATACCACAGTTTTACGTGCTTGAAAAGGGGGAAAACAAAAATCGCGCCCGCCTTTCGCGCGGGCGCGATTGAACTGTTTAATAACGATCCTTCGCCAAAAAGAACAGCGCCACGGTGCCGGGGCCGGAGTGCGCGCCGATCACCGGGCCGATCGGGTTCGTGTAGATCTCCTTCGTGCCGAAGCGCTCGCGGATGCGGTCGGCCACGTAGTTCACGTCGGCCTCGCAGTCGCCGTGGCTGATGAACACCGTCTGGTGCGCGTTGTCCACGCCCGTCTTCGCCATGTGCTCCACCAGCGCGTCGAGGCTGGCGCGGCGGCCGCGCACCTTCTCCATCGGGATCAGATGCCCCTCGTCGTCCACGTGCAGCACCGGCTTGATCGCCAGCATCGTGCCGAAGAACGCGGCCGCGCCCGATACGCGCCCGCCGCGCTTGAGATGATGCAGGTCGTCCACCGTGAACCAGTGCGCAAGCTTCAGGCGGTTGTCCTCCACCCACTTGGCCACCTCGTCGAGGCTGAGCCCCTTGTCGCGCTCGCGGCACGCGAGATACACCATCAGGCCCTCGCCCATCGACGCGCCCAGCGTGTCCACGACGCGCACGCTGCGGTCGGGGTATTCCTCGCGCAGCTCTTCAAACACAAGGCGCGCGGCGTTGTACGTGCCGGACAGGCCGGACGAGAACGCAAGATACAGCACATCCGTGCCCGATTTCAAATACGGCTCCACGAACTCGCGCAGCGCCTCGCCGTTGACCTGGCTCGTCGTCGGCATACTGCCCGCGCGCACGCGGTCGTAAAAGTCTTTCGACGTCATCTCACGCTCGTCGGGCGTGTTGAGGTACGACTTGCCGTCCATCGTGAAGGTCATCGGAATGACAGCGACCTTCATTTTCTCCACAAGAGCGGGGGAGAGGTCCGTGGTGGAATCCGTGATGATCTGATACTGAGCCATGAAAAGCCCTCCTTTCGGCTTTGCCGCTTAGTATACCACATTCACGCGTCAAATGCCAGTCCCGGGAGGCGGCCTTTCGCGTCAAAACGTCTCGCCGCACGCGTCGCGGTAGTAATAATACGCCTTCACGACGTACTCCTCCGTCACGCCCAGCATCTCGGCGATCTCGCTCTCGTCGCGCCCCTCGCGCAGCAGCCGGCGCAGCGTCTCGGGCGGCAGCAGCGTTCGGATGGACCACACATCCGCGCGCCGCTCGCAGCGCTCGCGCGTCTCAAACGGCGTGCAGCGCGCGTAAAAGCTGCCTGTGGCACAGTGCCCCAGCTCGTGGCCGAGGCACACCGCCTCTTCCGCGCCCGTCATCGGCGCGGAGTTGTCGATGCCCACCACCGCGCCCGCGCCCGCGGGCATCGCCACGCTGCGGCACTCCGGCAGCGGAAACGACACGACGCGCACGCCCTGCTCCTCCGCGATCTCATACAGCCGCCCGCGCGCGTCATTCGCCACGTGCATCACGCTCCTGAATGTACCGGGCGAAGCGCTTGACCTCCTCAAACTGTGCGTCGGTCACCTCGCCTCCGCCGAACAGCGCGAATTTCAGCTCCTCGTCCGTCACCGCGCGCGTCTGGCCCGTCAGCAGCGTGTCCACCGGCACGCCGAAATACGCCGCGATCTTCGCGGCCGTCTCGGCGTTCAGCGTCTTCTTGCGGTCCATCTTCAGATCCGACATCAGCCCGCGGCTCAACCCCAGCTCGGCGCACACACGGCCGGGCCGGACACCCTTCTGCTCGCACAGCGCCGCAATGCGGTCATACAGTTCGCCCATAAATACCTCTCCTTTTTTGTCAATTGTGCTGAAATGTACTTGATAAAGTGAATTTACTATTGATTTGTACTTGAACAAGTGATATTCTGAGGACAAGAAGTACACGAACAAGTGAAATTTGATTTATTGAAGAAAGAATATCACTTTTTCATGTACATGTCAAGATAATATGTGAAAAAGGAGGCGTGCGGAACAGGTTTGGATGATTCTATGATACCAAATTCAAAGACCGAAAAAAAGGACAATGGCGCGTACCGGAAAATGCACACAGGCGAGCGCGTCCCGGCGGAACAGTGGAGGGAGCGGTGTTTCGAGGAGACGGGCCTGCGCGTCGAGGACGAGAGCGCGCCGCTGGCGGACGAGGCGGTGGACGCGCTGTGCGAATGGGTGGCCAGCGGAGAGTGGCTGTACGAGGAGGGGAGCGAGTGAAAAAGAAGAGGACGCGTTCGCGCGGGTGCGCGGGGTGCGGCTTCGCCGTCACGGGAATGCCGTGCGTGTGGCCGTCGTGTTTTCGGAAAAAGTTCGGGAAGGGGGAACAGCGGAATGACAAGGCAGGAGAAGACGCAGCGCCTGACGCAGTACACGGTGTCGGCAGCGCGGGAGAAAAGGCTTCGTGAGGAGATCGAGCGCTGGCGCGCGATGGGCGAGAGGATGAGCGCCTCGGCGGACGGGATGCCGCGGGCGAGGGGGATCGCGTCGCGGGTGGAGGTGTCGGCGGTGAACCTCGCGGATCTTGAGCGGGAGCTTCTGCGCGAGGCCGACCGCCTGGCGCGCGACCGCGCCGAGACGCTGCGGGCGATGCGGACGGTGACGAGCGACGGCCTGCGCTATCTGCTGGAGCTGCGCTACATCGACGGGCTGACGTTCGAGGCCATCGCGGAGAAGACGTGTTACTCGGTGCGCCAGACGCTGCGCCGCCACGCGCTGGCGCTCGACGAGATGAGATGGGAGGAAGCGGGATGAAAAAACGCGCTGCGAAAAAACGGGCGCTCGGCGACATGCTGGACGAGCTGCTGACGCTGGACGCCCCGCCCGGCGTGAAGCTGGGCCTTCTGGAGGACAGCGCGCGCGAGCTGGCCGAGCGGCGCGGCCGCCCGGTGGACGCGTACGAGGCGGTGTTTTTGACGCAGATGGCGAAGGCCCTCGCGGGCGACACGAGCGCGGCGGCGTTCGTGCGCGACTCCGCCGGCGACAAGCCCGGCGCGCGGGGCGACGCGGCGGCCTCGCCCGCGCTGAGCGAAAACGACCGCGCGCTGCTCCGGAAGCTGGACGCGCTGGGGCGGCTCGAGTCGCGCCGCCGCCGCAGGGGGGACGGCGCATGACGGCGCAGACGCTGCGCGACGAGGAGATGGCGAGGTGCGCCGCCGACCCCGTCTACTTTGTGCGCAACTACGTGTGCCTCGAGGACAAGGACGCCGCGCAGCTGGTGCAGCCGTTCGACCTCTGGCCGCAGCAGGAGGAGCTTTTGAAGAGCATCTGCGCGCACCGGCTGAACATCATCCTCAAGGCGCGGCAGCTGGGCGTGACGTGGCTGGCGCTGGCGCTCGCGGCGCACACGATGCTCTTCCGCGCCGGGCGCACGGTCGTGTGCTTCTCGCGCGCCGAGGAGGAGGCGAAGGAGCTGGTGCGGCGGCTCGGGGTGATTTTCGGCGCAATGCCCGCGCTCGTGGCGGCGCACGGCGGCGTGCCGGCGGGGTGGGCGGGGCCGGTGTGGAAGGCGACCGGCATGGAGCTGACGCTCACGTTCCGGGACGGCCCGCCCAGCGTGTGCAAGGCGTTCCCGTCAAGCCCCGCGGCGGCGCGCGGCTTCACGGCCGACCTCGTCGTGCTCGACGAGTGGGCGTTCCAGCAGTTCGCGGACGAGATCTGGGCGTCCATCTTCCCGATGGTCAACCGGCCGCAGGGCGGGAAGGTGGTGGGGCTGTCGACGATCCGGCGCGGCACGCTGTTTGAATCGCTCTACACGGCCCCGGACAACGGCTTCAACAAGCTGTTTCTGCCGTGGACGGCCGACCCGAAGCGCGACGCCGCGTGGTACGCCCGCACGCGCGCGGCGCTCGGCGAGGACAAAACGGCCGAGGAATACCCCGCCACGCCGGAGGAGGCGCTGTCCGTGCGCGGCGGCGCGATGTTCCCGGAGGTGCGCGCCGAGACGCACGTCAGCGAGTTTTTCCCCGAGCCGGCGCGGCGCTACGCCGCCATCGACTACGGCCTCGACATGTTCTCGGCGCACTGGTTCGCCGTCGGCGAGGACGGGCGCGCGGCGGTGTACCGCGAGTACGACGCACCGAACAAGACGATCGGTGAGGCGGCGGACATCCTCAAGAGCCTGACGGGCGACGAGGCGCTCGACGCGGTGCTCGCGCCGCCGGACCTGTGGAGCCGCAGTCAAGAGACGGGCCGCAGCCGCGCGCAGATCTTCGCGGACCACGGCGTCGAGCTGGTGCGCGCGTCGGCCGACTTCGCCGCCGGGTGCGCGGCGATGAAGGAGTGGCTGCGCCCGGGCGAAACGGGCGCGCCGCGCCTGACGTTTTTGCCGCGCGCCGCGCCGAACCTGTACCGGTGTCTGCAAAAGATCCAGAAGGACGAAAAGCGGCCCGACGTCTACGCGAAGGAGCCGCACGAGCTGACGCACGACTGCGACAGCCTGCGCTACTTCTGCGTGTGGTGGGTGTCGGC
>CALXIU010000124.1 GCA_944388415.1 uncultured Ruthenibacterium sp.
CGCTTTTCCGACTTTGCCAACGGCATTTTCGACATCACGGCCCTTCTGTACTTTGTCACGGTGATCCTGCTGTTCGTGCTGTTCACGTGCCAGAGCTTCGAGAAGCGGCGCTACAACTGACGGCGGAGGATGGATATGAGAGAACGATTTCGAAAGCTGGCGCGCTCGCGCGCGTTTCGCGGCGGCGCGTTCGCCACGGCCGTCTGCACGGTGTGCACGGCGCTGGCCGTTGCCGTCAACGTCTTTGCCTCCGCGCTGCCCACGTCGTGGACGCGCATCGACCTCAGCGCAAACGGCTTGTTCAGCCTGTCCGACGAGTCGGTGCGGCTGTGCGAGAGCCTTGACACGGACATCACGCTCTACTATCTGGCGGGGGCCGGGGACGAGGACCTCGCCGTCTATGAACTGTTGCAAAAATACGCGGAGCTGTCGCCGCACGTGACGCTGGTGGAGAAGGACCCCGTGCTCTACCCGACGTTCGCGAACGCCTACGACGCGTCCGACGCGTCGCTCGGCAGCGTCATCGTGGACGGCGGGGACAAGTACAGCGTCGTGGACGCGACGCAGTTTTACGAGCAGGAGCTTGACTACACGACGTACAGCTACTCAACGAGCTTCGCAGGCGAGAGCGCTCTGACGACGGCGATCGCCTACGTGGCGTCGGACGAGACGGCCATCGTGTACCAGCTGACGGGGCACGGCGAGGGCAGCCCGACGGCGTCGACGTTTACGTCCGGGCTGACGCGGCAGAACGTCGCGTTGCAGACGCTTTCCCTGCTGACGGTGGACGGCGTACCGGACGACGCGGCCGCCGTGATGCTCGTCTCGCCCGCGAAGGATCTGTCGGACGACGAGCGCGCGATGCTGGACGAATACCTCGCGGGCAGCGGCAAGCTGATCGTCCTGACGGACTACGGCTCGTACAGCGCCGACGGGATGCCGAACCTGACGGGCCTTTTGGCGGAGTACGGCATGAGCGCCGTGGAGGGCATCATTGTGGAGACGGACGAGGACTACGCGCTGAGCGGATATCCCTACTATCTCCTGCCGGAGATCAACGAGCACGACATCACCGGGCCGCTGATCGAAAACTCGCTGTTCGCGCTGGCCCCGCTGGCGCACCCCATCGAGGCGAGCGGAGACGCCGCGGACGCGCTGACGGTCACGTCGCTGCTGGACACGACGTCCGGCGCGTACTGCAAGGCTGACGCGTACAACGCGGACACGCTGGACAAGGCGGACGGCGACGCCGAGGGCGTGTTCTCGGTGGCGATGCTCTCTGAAAACAGCGAGGACGGCTCGGCCGTGCTGTGGCTGTCGACGAGCGCGTTTCTCGACGAGGGCACGGACACGATCGTCTCCGGCACGGACAGCGACTTCATGCTGAACGCCATCAGCTACCTGACGGGCTACGAGGCGGGCATCACAATCCACGCGAAGAGCCTTGACTCCGACACGCTGCTGTTCAGCGCGTCGGCCGGGCGCAGCGTGTCGATCCTGTTCCTGTTCGTGCTGCCCGTCGGCGCGCTGGCCGCGGGCTTCGCGATCTGGCTGCGGCGGAGGGCGCGCTGATGAAAAGAAAGGTTTTGTTTCTCGGCCTCGCGCTGGCGGCGACGGCCGCACTCGGCGCCGGGGCATGGGCGTTGCAGCGCGCGCAGGAGGCGCAGGAGTCGGCTCTCGCGCAGGTGGAGACGGTGCAGGCCGCCTCCCTCTCCGGCGAGGTGACGCGGATCGCCTACGGCACGTCGGACGGCGGCGAGGTGTGCCTGACGCTCTCGGACGGCGTGTGGCAGAGCGCGGACAACGCCGAGTTTCCGCTGACGCAGAGCTACGCGCAGACGATGGCCTCGCTCGCATCGAACGTAGGCGCGACAAAGCTTGTGCTGGAGGACTGCACGGATCTCGCGGAATACGGCCTGGACGAGCCGCAAAAGCACATCGAGGCGGAGACGGACGCGGGCGAGATGGTCGCGCTTTTCATCGGGGACAAGAACACGCACACGGGCGACTACTATCTCCGCGTGGACGGGGAGCAAACCGTCTACACGGTGGACGCGACGTTTTTTGCGGCGTTCGATCACACGCTGCTCGACATGGCGCAGTTGGAATCGTGGCCCGTGTCGGAAGCGCAGGAGGTGACGGCGCTCGCCGTCGAGGGCGGCGGAAACTCGTATTCCGTTGCGGCCCGCACTGAGTCGGACGGCGAGGATTCGGTCACTCTTTACACGTTCACGGATGCGGACGGCAGCTTCGACACCGCCGACGCGGCGGCAGCATCCGTTCTGGAGGCGGCGGCGGAGCTGTCCTTCACGTCGATGGCCGCGTTCCGGCCGGACGAGGCGGCGCTGGACGGGTTCGGGCTGGACGCGTCGGCGGTGCGCGTCACCGTCTCTTACACGGACGCAAGTGGCGGCGAGGCGCAGGCGGCGCTCTCAGTCGGCGCGAAGACGGACGGCGGCGAATACTACGTGCGCATAGACGGCTCCGACTGCGTATATCTCATGGACGCGGACGCACTCGAAGCGCTGCTTGCCTTTTCCGGCAGCTATCTGCCGGAGTACACGGCATCATAAAGGGCCGGAACACGTTGGGTTCCGGCCCTTTGCGTACAAATATTACTCAGCGAGGAGTTTTTCGAGAGTGGCGATCTTGACGCAGATGCACAGCAGCTCGGACGCCTGACGGATCTCGTCGAGGCTGGGATACGTCGGCGCGATGCGGATGTTGCTGTCGTGCGGATCAACGCCGTGGGGATACGACGCGCCCGCGCCCGTCAGCACGGCGCCCGCCTGCTTGCACAGCTCGACCGTGCGCTTCGCACAGCCTTCCATCGTGTACAGGCTGAGGAAATAGCCGCCGTTCGGGTTCGTCCAGCGCGCGATGCCCGCGGGGGCGAGGTCGCGTTCGAGCGTCGTGAGCACGGCGTCGAACTTCGGCTCGATGATAGCGCGGTGCTTTTCCATGTGCGCCTCAACGCCCTTCATATCCTTCAGGAACCAGACGTGGCGCATCTGGTTCATCTTGTCGAAGCTGATGAGCATCGGGAAGATGTTCTTGAGGATGAACTTGATGTTTTCCTCGCTCGCGGCCATCGCCGCGACGCTCGCGCCCGGATACGTCACCTTGCTCAGAGAGCAGAACATCAGCGCGCGGTTCTCACAGCCCGCGGCGCGGCACTCGTCGAGCATGTTCAGAATGACGTCGTGCTTCGCGCGGACGTGATGGACGCAGTAGGCGTTGTCCCAGAAGATGCGGAAGTCGGAGGCGCCGGTCTTCATCTTCGCCAGACGGCGCACCGTCTCGTCGCTGTAGGAGTAGCCGTCCGGGTTCGAGTAGAGCGGCACGCACCAGATGCCCTTGACGCGCTCATCGAGGACGAGTTCTTCCACAATGTCCATATCGGGGCCGGTGGGCAGCATCGGCACGGTGACGAGCTCAAAGCCGAGATATTCCGTCACGCGGAAGTGGCGGTCATAACCCGGCGCGGGGCACAGGAACTTGGGCTTGTCGGCCAGCCAACTGCCCTTGCCGCCGGGATAGCCCAGACGCGCGCCGAGGTCGACCATGCTGTACATCATGTTCAGGCTGGAGTTTCCGCCGACGAACACCTCTTCCGGCTTCGCGCCGAGCATCTCGGCGAAGAACACGCGCGCCTCGGGCATACCCTCGAGGTTGCCGTAGTTGCGCGAATCAATGCCGGTCACGCCGCGGAAATCGCGGCACTCCAGCATCCCGTCCGACAGATCGAGCTGTTCGGGCGAGGGCTTGCCGCGCGACATATCGAGGCGCAGGCCCCTCTTCTGAAACTCCTCCAGCGCAGCGCGCTGCACGGCGAGCTCGGCTTCCATCTGCTCGCGCGTCATCGACTGATACTCCGTCATTCCCATTCTCCCCTTCATGAAACTTCGGGTTTATTTTCTCCCACGACCGCTTTCTATTATAAAGCAGTCCACTAAGACGATATTATAATATACGATTCGCACTTTTGCAAGTAAATTCTTACAAAAATATAGCGGAACGGCGATCCCGCCGTTCCGCTCTGCTGTGTTATCAATGCAGGAAGATGCGCAGCATCTTCTCGTAGACGCCCTGATACGGCTGATAGCGCATGGGCAGGTCGAGCCATGTCTTTTTGTCGACGATGCTCTTCTGGTGGCTGAACGCCAGAAAGCCCTCGCGGCCGTGGTACGCTCCCATGCCGCTGGCGCCGACGCCGCCGAAGCCCATCTCGCTGGTGGCGAGGTGGATGATCGTGTCGTTGACGCAGCCGCCGCCGAACCGGCAGCGCGCCATCAGGCGCTTCGCAAACGGAACCGCGCCGAAGACGTACATCGCGAGCGGGTGGTCGTGCGATTCCACAGCGTGCACCACTTCATCGGGGTTGTCGTACGTCAGGATGGGCATGACCGGCCCGAAGATCTCCTCCTGCATCACGGCGTCGTCCCACGTCACGTTGTCGAGGACGGTCGGCTCAATGCGCTGCGCCGCCTCCTCCGCGCCGCCTCCGACGACGACTTTGGCCGGGTCGATCAGACCGCGCACGCGGTCGAAGTGGCGGCGCGTGATGATCTTGCCGTAGCTTTTGTTCTCGAGCGGGCGCTCGCCGTACTGGCGGCGGATCTCCTCCCGAACAGCGGCGATGAATTTTTCCTTGACGGAGCTGTGGCAGTAGATATAGTCGGGCGCGACGCACGTCTGGCCGCAGTTGAGGTACTTGCCGAACACGATGCGGCGCGCGGCAAGGCGGATGTTCGCGCTCTTGTCCACAACGCACGGGCTCTTGCCGCCGAGCTCGAGCACGACGGGCGTCAGGTGGCGCGCGGCCGCCGTCATCACGACGCGGCCCACAGCCTGACTGCCGGTGAAGAAGATGCAGTCAAACTGCTGGTCGAGCAGGCTGCTGTTCTCCTCACGCCCGCCGAGCACGACGGCGACATACTCGGGCCGGAAGCACTCCCCGAGCAGCTTCGCGATGACAGCGCTCGTCGCGGGCGAATACGCGCTGGGCTTGACGACGGCAGTATTGCCCGCCGCGATGGCGTCGGCCAGCGGGTCAAGCGTCAGCATGAACGGATAGTTCCACGGGCTCATGATGAGCGCTGTTCCATATGGTTCGATAAGCACACAACTGCGCGCAGGGAACTGCGACAGCGGCGTCCATTTTGTCTTCGGCGCGGCGAGGCGGCGCGTGTGGCGGATCATATACGACAGTTCACTCAGCACCATGCCGACCTCGCACATATACGATTCAAAACGGCCCTTGCCGAGGTCCGACTCGAGCGCGCGGCAAATCTCATCCTCGTGCGCCTGGATCGCGGCGTACAGCTTTTTCAGCGCCGTGACGCGCGCCTGCACAGGCCGCGTCGCGCCCGTGGCAAAGTAGTTTCGCTGCGCCTGTACCAGCGCGCCGATCTCCTGCTGTGTCATGCGGTTTTCTCCTCCAATACAAGTTCGTAGATCTTCTCGAGCTCCTTTGCGTCCATCTCGACCGGGACGGGATAGAGCGGGTTGCACTCATGCGCGGCATGGCGGGCAAGTTCCGGGATGTCCTCGCGGCGCAGCTCCGGGAACGTGTCGCCGATGCCGAACAGACGCTTCATCCGCTTGATCTCGTCGATGAACATCCACGCGGCCTCATCGGCGGGCGTGCCCTCCGCGCACAGTCCGGCTGCGATCGCGAGTTCCGCCAGTTTTTTGTGCACAGCCTCGCCATAGAGCTCAAGCACGACCGGCAGTAGCACCGCGTTCGCAAGGCCGTGCGGCGTGTTGTACTTGCCGCCGAGCGAATGCGCGACGCCGTGGACATAGCCGACGTACGAGCGGGTAAACGCGTTTCCCGCGAGATACGCCGCGTACAGCATACATTTGCGCGCGTTGCGGTCGCGGCCGTTCTGCACGGCTGTGGGCAGATTGTCGAAGATCAGGCGCACGGCCTCGCGCGCGTCCTCGCGCGTACCGGCCGTCGTCGAGCGGCCGATGTACGCCTCCACCGCGTGCGTCAGCGCGTCGAGGCCCGTCGTCGCGGTCAGCCCCGCGGGCAGACCGAGCGTCACATCCGGATCGAGCAGCGCATAGCGCGGGATGAGGCAGAAGTCGTTGATGGGGTATTTGTGGCGCGTCTCAGAGTCCGTGATGACGGCTGCGAGCGTCGTCTCGCTGCCCGTGCCCGCCGTAGTCGGGACGGCGATCAGAAGCGGCAGTTTGCGGCAGACC
>CALXIU010000125.1 GCA_944388415.1 uncultured Ruthenibacterium sp.
GCCGTCGGCGTCCGCCGCCATGTCGGAGAGCGACACAAGTTTTCCACCGCTTTTGCCCGGGATGTTGAAACTTCCCGTCACGACGCCCGACGCGGAGATCTTCTCCACCGTGATGCCGCTGCCGCGGTACTGCGCCACGAGCGCCTCGCCGTCCGTGTACTGCACGGCCGCGATGTTGTCAAATTCATGGAACGACGGCAGCACATTCACCAGCACGGTCAGGCATATCGCCAGCAGCAGTGCCAGGGACATCACGCCTCTGCCCGCTTTTTTCACCCTGCGTCCCCCTCTTCTGTCATTCGTTTTCGTCGGCGAGCGAGACCTCGCCGATCATCTGCATCCCGGCATACGTGGTATTTGCCTTCGCGGTGCTGCTTGCCGAGACGCGGATGGCGATCTGATACGCGGCGTACGCGATCGTCACCAGCACCAGCAGCGCCAGAAAGATGGCCATGGAGTGCTTTTTCAGCACCGCGCCCAGCGCGAGGATGCTGTCCCAGAGCCTGCGCCAGCCGCGGTGCGGCGGACGGGGCTTGTCGGGCAGCGCCCGCACGGCGGCCAGCAGCGCGCCGAGGGAGGAAAAGCCCCCCACCTGCGCCTTCTTGTAAAACGCCTGCAATTCGCTGGGATAGTTCGGGATCTGGCCCTCGGCCGCGCGCGCGTAGTCCCGGCACAAGATGTCGAACACATACGCCGCGGCCTTGCGGCAGAACTCCGACTGCGTCACATCGGCGCGGTAGTCGGCGAAATCGAGGAAGTAGTTGAAGTACACCTCGCCCGACTGCGACAGGTTGACGCACCGGCCGCGCACCAGCAGCAGCGCCGCGTCGGGCGGCATCTGCGCCTCGGCGCACGCCGCCAGGAACGAGGCCGCCATCGTGCGGCGGTGGACGAAGTCCACGCCGTAGATGCTCTCGCGGCTCGCGAGCAGGCTCTCCGCGCGGTAGCGGAACACCAGATGGAGCGCGTCGCCCTGCGCGGCGCTGCCGACGTAGTCGGCCGTGCCGTCGAACGCCCCGCCGGAGGCGAGGCGGGCCACGTCGCGGCGCATCGCGGGCTGTGTGACGGCAATGACCGTGTACAGCTGCCCCGACGCGCGGCGGCGGTCCTCGCAGACGGTGATGCGGTTCACCTCGTTGGACAGCACCAGCCGCACGGGCTCAAGATCCATATTCAGCGCTGTGAGCACGGCGCCGCCCCCCTTTGTTCATTCGTTCTCCGGTTCACTGGCCGGGCTGTTCTTTCTTCTTCTGGCTGACGATCGCGAACGCGTACGTGTACAGCGTGGGATCGCTCATCGCCTCGATGCGGATCTCGTACACGCCTTCGCGCGCGGGCGCGGTGTACGTGCCGTTGTTGTCGATGCTGCCGCCCTCGGGATCGGTGACGCTGAAGTTGCACGCCTCGCCCGGCATGTTGATGAACACCGGCGAGATGTGGGCCGTCGCCTTGGGCTGGAGCACGATCGTGTCGGGATTGACCAGCAGCATCGGCTCGCCGCTGCGGCGGGTCTGGAACTGCTTGTCGAGTTCGCCGGCGCGGAACGCGAACCAGCGCACACGCAGGCTGATGAGGCCGGTGTCCTCCGCGAGGCGCAGCCCCACGATGAACGTGCCGCGCTCCGGCAGCACCTTGACGGCTGTGGACACCTGATACACGCGCTCGGCCGCGACCTTTTCGCGGTCGGCGGAGAAGATGGACGCGTCGCCCAGCAGGATCTCGCTGGACGCGCCGCCCTCCGCGTCGGCGGTGATGTACTCGACGCCCACCTGCACGCAGACGGGGCCCGGGCCGAGGCCGTGCATGATCTCGTCCGAGAACAGCGGCGCGCGGCCGGCGGTGCCCATGCCGATGGGGAAGTCGAACACGCCGCACGAGGCCACGCGGGCGGTCTCGCCGCGCTCGGCGGCGGGCCGCGGCGCGCCGGGCGCGGGGGCCGGGGCCGCCTCGGCGGCCGCCTGCGCCGCGGGGTAGAAGTTCTCGAGGCGGCGCAGCATCATGACCTGCTGCGCGTTGTACGAGTACTGCGCCCACGGGGCGGGGTCGACGGAGTCGATGATGGCGGAGCTGCCCTGACGGATCAGGCGCACGCGCGCCAGCCACAGGCGCTCGTCGTAGCTCTCGGCCAGCTGCGTGTCCATCGCCTTCTCATAGTAGCCGGCGAGGTACTGGCTCTCGATGTCGCGGTCGACGGGCTTGAGCGTCACCTCGATGGCGCGGTTGAGTTCGAACGTCTCGTCGCTGCGGCGGACGGCAAAATTCGTCAGCGTGAGCGCCGCGGCGCCGCCGCTCCAGAGGTAGTCCTCCGGGCGCAGCACGGCGTCGACGGTGTGCTCCTCGCCCTGCGAGAGGCGCACGTTGTTGCACGCCATCTCCGCGCCCGCGCCGTCGGGGCCGGCAAAGCCCGGCGCGTCGATGCGGTAGGCGAACGAGACGTCGCCGGTGCCCGCGCCCTTGCGGCGGACGGTGGCCGTGACGCGCACGGCCGCGCCGCGCGCGACGTACAGCGGCGTGCGCTGCACGATCTCGATCTCGTGGTCGGCGTAGAGCACCGTCGTGCCGACGAAATCGTCCATCGGCGAGGGGATGGCCGCGGCCAGATCCTCGTCGAGCAGCGTCAGGGCGTACTGCTCGCGCACGCGGTTGTAGCGCGGCGCGCTCTCGTCGCTCATGACGGCGTAGACCTCCTCGGCGGGCTGCTCGTCGTAGCGGATGCCGAGCAGCGCCGTCGATGACGCCAGCTGGGCAAAGCCCTCGATGGTGGACAGCTTGACGACCTTCGTCTCCGGCACGACGATCTCGCGGCCGGACGCGTCGAACGCGCAGCCCGCCTGGATGACGAGCGAGAAGTCGTCCGCGCGGATGACGCCGAGGCCCGCGACGATGCCGTTCGCGCCCGTCAGTCGGTTGGACAGCCGGCGCTTGTCGTTGTAGTAGCGCTGCTCGTCCTCAAAATCCTTCGCGGTGAGCAGCTTGCCGAAATAGTAGTTGTTGCGCTGGAAGGGGAAATACTTACGGTTCAGCATCGGTCCGCCTGCTTTCTGTCAGAAATATGGATGTGCGTTTACTGCTGGGGATGGAAGTCCTGGAAATCGGCCAGATCCTCGAACGGCTGGGCCGCGGCGGTCTCCTCCGCGCGGCGCCTGCGCCGCGCGGCGAGGAAGACGATCAGCCCGGCGGCCGCGATGAGCGCGCCGCCGCCGGCGATCCACCACGGATCGAAGCCGGCCGCCTGCGACTGCTGCGGCACGCTGAGCGCGAAGCGCCCGAGCGTGTCCGTCTCGACGTAAGCCATGCCGCCCGAGCGGCGCGCGGTGTACTGCGTGAGCGTGCCGTCGTCGTTGATGCGGCTGACGGTCACGACGCCGTTCTGGTATTCCGACGGGATGGCGAAGCCGATCTCCACCTTGCCGGCGGGCGTGACTTCGTCGCCGTCGCGCGTGAGCGACGCGCTGTAGACGCGCGCGATGGTCAGGCCGAGGCTGGTGTTGACGGCGGCCTCGTCGCTGCGCGACGGGGTCTCCTGCATGACGGTCAGCAGCGCGTCGGCGGGGATGACGCCCTCCTCGGCGCTGAGCACCGTGTTGCAGACGGCCTCGCGCAGGACCACGCCGCTGTAGCTCGGGCCCTCGGCCGCGCTGTCATACTCGCGGCGGCTGGTGAGGCGGTCGGTGACGGTCGTGGTGGTGACGGTCTCCTCGGCCGGCTTCTCCGGCTCGACGACCGGCTCGCGCACGGTGTACGTGGCCTCGGCCACGTCGCTGGGGTCGAGCGTGTCGCTGACGGCGATGGCCCGGATCGTCACCGCGCGGGTGACGGAGATGGGCGCGACGTAGAGCGTCAGGCTCGTGAGATTGTCCTCGGTGGGCTTGGTGCCGTCCGTGGAGTAGTAGATGGCCGCGCCCTCGGTGGCCGATGTGATGGCCACGGACGTGCCGGTGTCGATCTCGCCGGACGTGACGCTGAACACGGGCGTTCCCGCCTGGCCGGCGCGCGTGTAGCGGTATTCGACGACGGCGCTGTTGGCCTTGCCCTCCACGACGACCATGGCCTTCAGGACCACGGAGTCGGCGCCGGACACGTCGATGGGTTCGGTGTAGATGCTGGACGAAGTGGTCGGATCCTTGCCGTCGAGGGTGTAGTAGATGGTGCCCTCCTTGGCGTTCAGCGTGACGGTGGCCCCGTCAAAGACGACCGCCCCGCTGGGGATGCTGGCCGTCGGGGACGCCGCCTGCGGCTGGAACTTGTACGTGAACGTGGAGACCTGTCCGCCGTCGCCGCCGTTGACGACGACGATGGCGCGCACGGTGACGGCCGAGTCGGGGCTGCCCGACAGCGTGAAACCGCTGCCCGCGAGCGTGGACGACGAACCGGACGCCCACTCGTACGTGGTGTAGTTCTTGCCGGCCGAGGCCGTGTAGACGTTCTTCACCTGCGGCGTGGAGCCGTCGAGGGTGTAGAAGATCTGGCCGTTCGTGATGGCCGTGCTGAGCGTGACGGACGTGCCGGACTCGATGACGGAGCCGCTGTCGACGGAGATGTTGAGGTAATCCTCCTCCGCGCAGATGGTGTAGGTGAACGAGACGACGTCGCTGGGCGTGTAGCCGTCGCGCTGGATGTACGCGCGCAGCGTGATGGTGGAGCCGTAGTCGCCGTCGAGGTTGACGACGGTGCCGTACTGCTTCGCCGCGCCGTCTGCCTTCGGGTCGGAGCCGTCGAGCGTGTAGACGATGGTGCCCTCGCCCGAAAGCGTGATGCGCGTGCCCTTGGGCACGACGCTGCCGCCGGGCAGCGAGACCGTCGGCGAGTCCGCCGTCGGGGCGACGGTGTAGTGATACGTCGCGACGTTGCTCTCCATGCCGGACTTCGTGGCCACAGCCTGGATCCAGACCTCCTTGGTGATGGTGATCGGCTCGGTGTAGCTGAGGTCCTGATTGACGACGGGCGCGTCGTCCTCGCCGGGCTCGGACTCGTAGACCTTGTAGAAGATCTGCGCGCCCTCGGTGGAGCAGCTGAGCGTGACGCCCTGGCCGTACTCGACCGCCGTGCCGCCGATCGGGCTGGCGTAGACGGCCTGCACCTGCTCGGGCAGCTGATAGCTGATGGTCACGACGTCGCTGTCGGCGCGGGTGCCGTCGGAGACGATGGCCACGGCGCGCAGCGTGAAGAACGTGGTGATGGTCTTCGGCATCGTGATGCCCTCGGCCGCGTCATACGGGATGGTGGACGGCTCTGTCTGCTTGACGCCGTCCGCGTCGTTGTACCAGCGGACGCCGCGCGCGTCGGTGCCGCGCTCCTTCTCGCCGGCGGCGTTCCAGCCGTCGAGCCACGTCTGATACGCGGCCTTCACGGCCTCGGGGTCGGTCACGTCGGGCAGCGTGGTGTCCTTCGTGTAGTAGATCTGCGCGCCGACGGTGCCGGACGTGAGCGTGATGGTGGTGTTCGGTTCGATGACGGACACCGACGAGGTGCTCGTCTCGGGGCTGGCGACGGGCGCGTCCGTCTGCGCGAGCTGATAGGTGAAGCTGACCGCGTCGGAGTTGGAGTGCGTGGGCGTCTCCTGGTTCTGCTCGACCGCGATGGCCGTCACGACGAAGAACTGCTTCTCCTGCGTGGCGCCCATCAGGACGCCCGTCTGTGTGTCGTAGTGGTACGTGGCGGGTTCCTCGTACAGGACATTGTACTCGTCCAGATACCAGCGCGTGCCGTCCTCATACGCGCCCTTCTTTTCCTCGGCCGCCGCGGCGTAGCCCGCGTCCCACTCGTCGCGCGCCTCGTAATCGGGCACGGAGCCGTCGGTGGTGTAGTAGATCGCGGTGTTCGTCGTGGTGGTGTTCAGCAGGATGCGCTCGCCCTGCGCCAGACGCGTCGGGTTCGAGGCGTCTGTCGTCGGGGAGGCGGACGGGCTGGCAGCCTTTTCCAGTTCCTCGATGGTGTAGACGAAGGTGGCGAGGGCGCTGGTCTCCAGAGAGTCGTCGTTGGAGACGGCGATGGCGTACAGCAGGAAGACGGTCTGTTTCTCGTTGGGCACGCGCACGCCGGCGTTCTCGTCGTAGCGGAACGTGGATTCGGACGTCGTCACCCAGCCGCCCGTCTCGTCGTCCCACTCCACGCGCGGCTGCGTGCCGTTGAGCGTGTAGAAGATCGTCGTGTCGGGGTCCGTGCAGGTGAGCGCGATGGTGCTGCCGATCTTGACGGACGTGCCGCCCTGTGTGTCGGTGGTCGGGATGGCCGTCGGCTGCGAGATCTGGTCGCGCACCGTGTAGGTGTACGTGGTCTCCTCGCCGTCGGCGTAATCGGTGATGCCCGCGGGGGCGAACGCCTTCGTGCGCACCGTGATGGTGGACAGCGGGTCGCCCGAGAGGCTGATCTGCGTCGGGTTGACGAAGCGGTAATAGGTCGTCTCATTGCCCTCGCTGTCCGTCGACTCCCAGATGCGGCACACGGCGTACTGGTAGGTGCGGCCGCTGGCGATGTCGCTCGTGGTGTCGTTGACGAAATAGCGCACGGTGGGCAGCGACGTGGTGCTTCCCCGGACGAGCAGGTACCGCACGCCGTCGATGGGCGTCGCGCTGCCGGAGGATTCCACATAGCCCTGGCTCTGGAGGTATTCGGTGTTGATGCCGCTCGACGTGTCCTGCGCGTTGTACTCCACATACTCCACGGAGGTGAACAGGCCCAGCGAGCCGAGCTGATCCACAAAGTCCTGCGAGAACTCAAGCGTGAGCGTGTCCTGCGCGCGGATCGTCTCGCCCGATTCGATGCTGGGCTCCATCGAGCCGATGGTCGTGCGCTGGCGCACGAGGAACGTGCTGACGGCCGACGTGGTCTTGTAGTCCGGGTCATAGACGACCGCCTTGATGGTGATCTCCGGCAATGTGCTGAAATCGAGCGTGGGCGGGGATTCCGGGTTGTACTCAAACGGGATGTTGGTGCTCAGATCCGGCGTCGTGCCGTTGAGCGTGTAGTACACGAGGTAATCGTTGCCCTGGGGGTTTTTCTCCGTGTACACGAACTGGAACGTGGAGCCGTTCTGATACGTCTTCGACGAATCGAACGCAACGCCGTCGATCTGCAGCGTCGGCGCGTCCGCCGCCGCGAAGTTGTCGGACGTATAGGTGACGACGTCCGCGGCGCTGGGGCGCCCGCCCTCCGTGTTCGGATACGCGATGGCGACGACGGTGTAGACCCCGTAGCCGGAGGGGAGCGAGACGCTCGTCCCGGCGGTGTACTTGTTCTCCTCTTCGTTTTTGGGATAGTCGTCCGAGGAGACCTCCGACTGGCCGGGATAGATCTTGTAGTAGACGGTGCTGCCCTCGGGCACCGAGATCGTGAAGCTGTAATTGCTGAGGACGTCCGTGGAGCGGGGGTTGATCGTGGGCTTGCCCGCCGCGTCGCCGATGACCGTCGAGCCGGTGGCGCCGCCCTCGTAGCGGTTGGCGTCCGCGTAGAGCCCGCCGGCCGTCACCGTCACGGTCAGCTCGCCGGCCGCGAGGCCCGTGGAGCCCGGGAACAGCGCCAGCACGGAATCAATGGTGATGGAGCTGCCCGTGCCGGTCTCGCCCTTCTTCAGGCTGAGCGTGCCGGCGGTGACGTAGATCGTTCCCTCGTACTTCGCTTCGTCCTGGCTGGCCGTGCCCTCCTGCCATTCGTTGCCCGTGACCGGCTCGGCCGACAGGTTCCCGCCTGCGTCCTTGAGATTGTAGCCGACGATGCGGCTGTCGGACAGGCCCTGCGCGTCGCTGCCCGGCGTGTACATCCACAGGTACAGCGTGCCGTTCTGAATGTTCGCGTAATAGCTCGAGGGGACGTTGATGCTGCTTCCGTTGATGGTCAGCCAGCTGCCGCTGCCGACCGCGGGCGGCGTGGTCGCCGTGGTGAACTGATACTTCGCGCCCGTCGCGTCGCTTGTCAGCGCGATGTCATAGGTGGATTTGGATTCGTAGCGGTCGCCCGCCGCGCCCGCGACGGGGCTCAGCGCCGTGAATCTGTTCTCCACCGTCGCGCCGGGGCCGGTCATCGCCGGGTCGGTCACGTTCACCTTGAGCGTGTGCGTCCATGTCACGTCGTCCGGCTGCTTACCTGTGCCTCCGCCGGGCTGGCCGGCGTCCGACTTGACCCATGTGAACTCGCGCTTGACGGTGATCGTCGCGCTGCCCGCCTTCGCGGCGGTGAACGTCGACGGGTTGGCGTCCCACGAGCCGGTCAGGACGCCGCTGTCTCCGCTCACAGTGACGGAGATCGGTTTGGCGTTCGCCGTGTAGCCGTCCTGATCGACGGGCTTGTTCCCCAATCCGTCGACCGTCAGCTTCAGCGTATCCCGGGTGTTGAGCTCGACAGGACTGTTGCCGGTTGGCCCGCTCAGCGTCACGGTCTGATCCTTCTCCGTGCCCGTATGCCTCGCCACGGTGACCGTCACCGTGGCCCTCAGATTGCCCGCCGCGTTCGAATCGCCGGCGTCGCCGATCCAGGCCGTGACGGTCAGATTGCCCGGCGTCTCGTCGAACGCGACCGTCAGCGTGCCGTTTGCGTCGATCGACGTTCCCGTGGAGAGGGTTTTGCCGTCCCCGCGCGCGACCTTCCACGACACGCTGCCGGTGAGGGTGTCCGCACAGCCCTTGATCTCCGCGCCGAAGTCATACTTTGTATTCTGCTCGACGGAGACGCCCGCCGTCGCGGCCGTGCCATCCTCCTTGAGGATCGTCAGGCTCTCCGCGGGCCTCACGGTGATGGTCTTGGCGTCGGATGTCACTCCGCCCGCCGTCGCCGTGATCTTCAGCATCCCGTAGAAATTTGCCGGGACCGAGAGCAGGCCGCCCGCGATCGTGACCTCGCCCTGGGGCGTGCCGTCTTCATCCGTGACGCTCCAGGACACCGCGGTCGAGCTGTCGACATCCGTTCCGGTGACGACCGCGTTGAACTGGTACTGCCCGCCGCTGTAATAAGTGGCGGCTCCTGAGTCCGTGCGCGCCTCCTCGATCGTGACCGATTCGACCGCCGCGGTGCCGGAGGTCTTCGTGATCTCTTTCAGCTGCGGCGCGGTCGCCTGGCCCTTCAGGTAGGCCGTCACCGTGTATTTCCACTCGCTCTCGCGCAGCTTCGCGACCTCCGGCGTGGTGTCCGCCATCGAGATGGTGATGGAGGCGTCGGAGTTGTTGCTCCGCATCGTCGTCGAAATGGCGGGCGTCTGGACCAGCCATTTCAGCGTCAGGTAGCCGTTGGCGTCGGTCGTCCATGCCGAGTCGCCGGACACCAGCGCCGCCTTCGCCTTCGAGAGGCTCTGGTCGTCGATGGTGCAGCTGTCCGGGACCGTCGGCGCGGTGCTGGAGAACGCGAAGCAGTTGCTGGAAATGTAGCTGGTGGAGCCGACAGCGCCGCCGAGCTCCGACTTCGCGTTGCTGTACGAGAAATAGTCCACTAATCTGTAATGTGTGCTGGCGTTGCTCGTCGGCGTGTCGGGGTCGGTCGTGGCGATGAGCCAGTAATTTTTGTCATTCGTGCCGGTGTCGACCTTCGCGCCGTACGGGTAGCCGCCGTGGATGTACGAGACGCAGTTCGACACGCCGCCGGACTTCTCGTTTTTGCCGGCGATGCCGCCCATGTGCTGCGTGGCCTGCGTCGTGCTGCTGTAGCCGATGAGGAAGTCGGCCATGAAGCGCCGGTCCTGAGAGCCGGACATGCAGTTCGTGACCGTCCCCGACGTGTAGCCGACGATGCCGCCGAGATACAGCGCGCTCACCTTTGAATAGTAATTGCTTTCCACCTTTTCAGAGGTGGCATACGAGCGGCACTGGACGTAATCCACCGCGCAGCGCTCGATGGTGCCTGCGCTCTTGCCGGCGATGATCCCCTGATACACCGTCGGGGCAGACAGCGCGCTGCGCATGAACTTGCCCTCCGAGAAGATCGCCACCTGCGAGATCAGGCCGCTGCTTTTCACTTCGCCGGCGACGATGCCGATGTTGGCCAGCGACGTCGTGTCGTAAAATGCCGGGCCGTCGTAGTAATCCTTATAATTGGACACGTTGTACATGAACGAGTCGAAGACCGTTCCGATCTTGTCGCTGACGACGAGGTCCTCCTCGAGGACGAGCACAAGGTTTTTCACCGTGCCGCTCAGCGTGCAGAACATGCCCCAGCTCGTCGCGTCCTTCGGGATCTGCTGGTCCGCCCCGTTTTTCTGGGCGTTCTGTGCGTCCCGCATCAGCACGATGCCGTTCGAATCGCCCGTCAGCGTGATGGTGTGGCCGTTGCCGTCGAACGTGCCCTTGTACTCCGCCTGCATCACAGGCAGGTACTCGGCCTCGATGTCGGCGGTGAGCTTGGCGTCCTGCGTCGCGTTGTTGGGGTTGCCGAGGAAATCCAGCAGCTGCTGGAACGAGCCGATATTCGTGGGCGTCGCCGCCTCGACGGTGTGCGAGGGCAGGAGGTCCGCGATGCTGCCGGGCAGGCCGTCGGGCACGAACCCCAGCACCATCGTCAGCGCCAGCGCCAGACTGACAAATCGTTTGAAGTGTTTCATCCGTTTCTCCTTTCCTGCGGATACATCGCATCCAGCCGCGGCGGGAACGCCCGCCCCTCTTTTTCATACTCCCGGCGCGCCGAACGGACGACGCGCTCCATGTCGATCTTGCCGCCCTCGGACGCCGCCAGATACGCGGCGCCGAGCGCCGCCGAGCGGATGCCCGCGCCGGACAACTCCAGCTGCGCGGCCAGAAGCTCGAAATCGAGCCTCGCGGCGGGGGCCTGCGGTGGGATGGCCAGACGCCACAGCCGCAGCCTTCGCGCCTCGTCAGGCGCGGTGAAGTGGATCATGAACCCGATGCGGCGGCGGAACGCCTCGTCGAAGTTCTGCAAAAGGTTCGTCGCCAGCAAAATGATGCCGTCGTACTGCTCGGTGCGCTGCAATAAGTACGCGATCTCGGCGTTCGAGTACCGGTCCTGCGCGTCGGACGCCTCCGAGCGCCGGGCGAACAGAGCGTCCGCCTCGTCGAACAGCAGCACGCAGTCCGCGCGCGCCGCCGCGTCGAACACGCGGCCGATGTTTTTCTGCGTCTCGCCGATGTATTTGCTGATGAGCTGCGAGAGGTCGACGCGGTAGAGCTCGAGGCCCAGCTCCGCGGCGACAACGCCCGCGGCCATCGTCTTGCCCGTTCCGGACGCGCCGTAGAACAGCGCGGTGACGCCCCGGCCGGAGCCGGATCTCTCGCCGAAGCCCCAGCTGTCCCAGACGGTGGGGCGGGCCTTCGCGAAGTCGCACAGCTCGCGCAGGCGGCGCTCGGCGTCGGGCGCGAGGACGATGTCCCGGAAGCCGCAGCGCGTCGCGACGCGCTGCGCGCCCGCGGTGAGCGCGGCGCTGTTTTCCTGCCGCAGCGCGGCGAGGAACGCGCGGGGCATGTCCCGCCCGGACAGCGCGGCGGCGTTCGCGCGCGCGCACGCGGCGAGCAGCCTTCCGACGGACGGGCGGTACACGGCGGCGGCCTGCGCCCAGACGGCGGCGGTCTCCGTGCCGCACCGGTCCGTGACGGCGCGGACGGCGTCCGCGGGGGCCATCGGCTCGGTGTCGGCCCGCAGCACGGCGTCGGCCTCGAGGCCCTCGACGCCGTTCGGACCGGCGGTGTAGAGCGCCAGCGCCGCGCC
>CALXIU010000126.1 GCA_944388415.1 uncultured Ruthenibacterium sp.
ACACGCGCTCCGACTGCGCCGAGACGGTGCTCCTCGCCCTTGCGCGCGGCGCGTCGCTGCAAGGCGCGTCCGGCATCCCGTACGTGCGCGGCTGCGTCGTGCGCCCTTTGCTCGACGTTCCGCGCGAAGCGGTGGCGGAGTATCTCGCAGCGAACGGTTTGGAATTTCGCACTGACGAGACGAACGAGGGCGACGCGTACGCGCGCAACCGCGTCCGCCGCAGCGCGATGCCCGCGCTGTTGAGCGTGAACGCTCAGGCCGAGAAGCACATCGCCGTGTTTTCCCGCGACGCTTTCGAGGCGTCGGCGTATATCGATACGCAGGCGGAGGAATTGCTGCGCCGCGCGCAGCGCCGGCACCCGTGCGAGGTCCTGGACACATATGAAGCGGATGTGCTTGCGGCCGCGCCCGGCGTGGTGCTGCGCGCCGCGCTGCACCGCCTCATCGCGCCGCACACCGAGCCGTCCCGCGCGAAGCTCGACCGCTGCGAACGGCACGTGCGGGAGGGCGGCGCGGTCTCGCTGAACGGCGGCGCGCGGTTCTGCGTCCGCCAGCGCCTTGCGCGCATCGAGATCGAAACGGAGCCGAAAACGTGGGAGTTCCCCGCGGCGGAGGGCGTTTATCCGCTTCCGGACGGAAGAAGCGTCCGTGTGGAGCGCATTTCGGCAGAAAAATATGAAAAAATGGGAAAAGAAGCGCAAAATCCTTTGTTTTCCTGCGTGGATTATGATACAATCAAAGCTGGTACTTTGCTGCGTACCCGCAGACAGGGCGACAAGTTCGCGCCCTGCGGATACGGTGCTGCCAGACCGCTGAAAAAGCTTTTGAACGAACAGAGGCTCAGCGACGCCGCCCGTGCGTCCGTTGTGCTCTGCGCGCGCGGGAGCGAGGTGCTGTGGGTGTTGGGCTTCGGCTGTTCCGAAGCCGCGAAGCCAGGCGCTGGAGACATCGCTGTGATTACGATACAGAAAAGAGGAACACAATGAAAGACAACATGCGCGAAGATGTGCTGAGAGTTCTTGTCAGCGAAGAGGAGATCCAGGCGAAAGTGAAGGAAATGGGCCGCCGGATCACAGAGGATTACAGGGGCAAGAATCTACTCCTTGTCACCGTTCTGAAGGGGGCCGTCGTCTTTTTGGCCGACCTGATGCGCGAGATCGACGTGCCCGCTGAGATCGACTTCATGGTCGTTTCCAGCTACGGTTCGGGCGTCAAGTCGTCCGGCGTCGTCAAGATCGTCAAGGATCTCGACGTTCCGCTCGAAGGACGCGACATCCTGATCGTTGAGGACATCCTCGACTCCGGCCTGACGCTGAGCTATCTGAAGGAGATCCTCGAGGGCCGCGGCTCGCGCTCGATCCGCATCGCAGCGCTGCTCGACAAGCCGACGCGCCGCCGCGTCGATCTGAAGGCGGACTATATCGGATTCTCCGTGCCGGACGAGTTCGTCATCGGCTATGGCCTCGACTACGACGAAAAGTACCGCAACCTGCCGTACATCGGCGTGCTGAAGCCCGAGGTCTATTCCAACTGAACAGGGAGCTGAAACTGTTTTGAACAAAAAGCCCAAAACCATCAACGGTCTGCTTGTGATCGCGGCGCTGGGGCTCATCATCCTGTTTCTCGTGGCGATGGGCGGCAACCGCAAGCAGCAGACCATGAAGTATTCCGAATTTGTCAGCTATTTTGAACGTGCAGAGGTCAGCGAGATGACGCTCGACCTCAACAACGGAAGCGCGCAGATCAAAGTGGACGGCAAGGACGAGCCGGTACTGTACACCGTTCCGTATCTGCAACTGTTCATGAGCAACCTCGACGGATACGTTGCGCTGCGCGCTGAGGCGAATCCGGATTCGCCGATGATCTATGACTTTGATCCGCTCACGGAGACGCCCATCTGGATGACGATGCTCCCGATGTTCCTTGTCTCTCTGCTGCTGATGGGCGGACTGTACTATTTCATGTACCTCCAATCCGGCGGCGGCAAGCCGATGAACGTTGGCCGCGCGCGCGTCAAGGATCAGGCCGACACCGGCCGCAAGGCGACGTTCAAGGACGTCGCGGGCGCGGACGAGGAGAAGGCTGAGCTGGAGGAGATCGTCGAATTCCTCAAAAACCAGCAGAAGTTCAACTCGCTCGGCGCGCGCATCCCGCACGGCGTGCTGTTCGTCGGCCCTCCGGGCACCGGCAAGACGCTGCTTGCCCGCGCGTGCGCGGGTGAGGCGGGCGTGCCGTTCTACTCCATCTCCGGTTCCGATTTCGTCGAGATGTACGTCGGCGTCGGCGCGTCGCGTGTGCGCGACCTGTTCGACACCGCGAAGAAGAATCCGGCGAGCATCATATTCATAGACGAAATCGACGCGGTCGGACGTCACCGCGGAGCCGGACTCGGCGGCGGTCACGACGAGCGCGAACAGACATTGAACCAGCTGCTCGTCGAGATGGACGGCTTCGGCGGCAACGAGGGCGTCATCGTCATCGCGGCGACCAACCGTCCGGATATACTCGACCCTGCGCTGCTGCGTCCCGGACGCTTTGACCGGCAGATCACGGTAAACTACCCGGATATCAACGGACGCGAGGAAATACTCAAGGTTCACGCGAACGGCAAGTCGTTTGAGGAAAACGTAGACCTTCACACGCTCGCAAAGACTACGGTCGGCTTCACCGGCGCGGACCTCGCGAATCTCTTGAACGAAGCGGCTCTGCTCGCGGCTCGCAAGGGTAAAAGCCTTATCGGCATGAACGACCTTGAGGATGCGACGATAAAGGTACTGGTCGGACCTCAGAAGAAGTCGAAGATAATCAGCGAAAAGGAAAAGCGGCTGACCGCGTACCACGAAGCCGGTCACGCTATAGTTACAAAGATATTGCAGCCTGACACACCGGTGCATCAGATTTCGATCATCCCGAGCGGACGCGCCGGCGGATATACGCTGTCGCTGCCCAAGGAGGACCGCTCGTACGATTCGAAGAGCGAGATGGAGAACGAGATTGTCTCGCTGCTCGGCGGACGCGTCGCGGAGAAGCTGATTCTCGGCGATATCTCGACCGGAGCGTCGAACGACATCCAGCGCGCGACGACGATAGCCCGCAACATGGTCACCCGCTACGGCATGAGCGACGTGCTCGGACCGATAGTCTACGGCTCGGAGCACAACAGCGACGAGGTATTCCTCGGCCGCGACTTCAACACTTCGCGCAACTACTCCGAGGACACCGCGACGCTCATCGACAATGAAATCAAGCGTCTGGTCGAGACGGCGTACAACACCGCTATGAAGCTCTTAAACGAGAACATCGACAAGCTGCATTTCATTGCCGCGTTCCTTATGAAGCACGAGGTCATGGACGAGGCGCAGTTCAACGCCGCTATGGACGACGGCGCGACCGAGGAGGAGCTCGAAGCGCTCGCCGAGGAGAAGCGCCGCCGCAGTGAGGAGGAGAACCGCAACCGCGCGATAGCCGACGAGGAAGCTCGTCAACGCCGTGAAGCCGAGGAGAAGGCAAAGGCTCAGAATCATCACCCGGGACACGACGGAGACTTCCCGCCGAGAATGAAAGAATAAACGCGGCTCCGCGTCGTGATAACTGTTACGCAGACCGGATTAGAATTTATACGTGACAGCGCAAATAAAACAGCGGCGCGGCGAATCTG